>JBKDAC010000463.1:0-23475 GCA_046316515.1 Sandaracinobacter sp.
GCCGCCAACGTCCGCGAGCGAAGATCCATCGAAAGCGGTCTGCCCATCCATGCCGGCCTCCATCTCCAGCCAGCATCCTGAATCAGACTTTCACGCCCTTGGGAATCCCAGCAGATTCAAATGGGTCGGAAAACGCTCTAAAGCCCCGCGTCGCCGGGCCGTAGCGGAGGAACCCAGCAACTCCATTTCACGCCCAGGGAGCAAGCCGCGCATGATGGCCATAGTCGGACTCGTCGTGCTGCTGGTGATGGTGTTCGGCGGCTTCGCAATCTCTGGGGGCTCGCTGACGCCTGTGCTGAAGGCACTGCCCTTCGAAATGCTGATCATCGGCGGCGCGGCCATCGGTGCGCTGATCGTGTCGAACGACATGACGACCCTGAAGCAGCTGGGCGGAGGATTCGGCCGCCTGCTGAAGGGCCCACATTTCAGCAAGACCGAGTATCTGGGGGCGATCTTCCTTACGGTGAAGTTGATGCGCCTGCTGAAGACCGAGGGCGCGGTCGCGGTCGAGCCACATGTCGAGAACCCGGACTCCTCTGCGCTGTGGGCCCAGCATCCCAAGCTGAAGGCGGATCATTTCTTTGTCCACTTGGTGTGCGACACGCTGCGCCTGCTGGTGGTCAGCACAGGGACAGTCAGCTCGGTCGCGATCGAGGATGTGTTGGATACGGCGATCGAGACCCACCATCATGATGCGATGCGGCCTGCCGAGCAGTTGCAGTCGCTGGCCGACGCGCTGCCTGCCCTGGGGATCGTGGCGGCCGTACTGGGCGTCGTGAAGACGATGGGCTCCATCGATCAGCCGCCCTCTGTGCTGGGCGGCATGATCGGTTCGGCGCTTGTGGGCACCTTCCTGGGCGTGTTGCTGGCCTATGGGATGGTCGGCCCGATGGCGACGCGGCTGAAGGCGATCATCGAGGCGGATGCGGAAATCTATCAGGTCGTACGCCGCGTGATATTGGCATCACTGCGCAACCAACCCCAGCCCATCGTGCTGGAAACTGCCCGCACCGCGATCCGGCCGGCCAACCAGCCCGCCTTCAGCGAGGTGTTCGAAGGCCTGCGCGGAAAGTGATGGGCGGAAAGTGATGGGCGGCAAGTGACATGACATCGATGGGACCGCTTCCCGAACCGGAAGTCCTGATCAAGAAGATCAAGCCCAAGGGGCATGGCGGCCACCATGGGGGCGCCTGGAAGGTCGCCTATGCCGATTTCGTGACCGCGATGATGGCCTTCTTCCTGCTGATGTGGCTGCTGGGTGCAACCGACGAGGACAAGCGCAAGGGGCTTGCCGACTATTTCGCCCCGACGCTGATGGAGCATGCCACTTCCGGCGGATCGAACGGCCTGCTGCAGGGCCGGTCCATCGAGGAGCCCGACGGGGTGGCCGCCTTTGCCAGGCGGTCCGGCATAGTGGCGACGGCGCCTTACCAGACGGCCAATGGGGCGCGCGCGCCGGCGCTGTCCGACGACGGACAGCTGCGCAAGGTGGAATCCGAACTACGCAAGAGGATGGAGCGCTACCCGGGCCTGAAGGACCTGCTGGGCCAGGTGCGCCTGTCGCGCACGCCCGAGGGCATCCGCATCGAACTGATCGACAGGGCCGACTATTCGATGTTCCAAAGCGGGACCAACCGGATGGACCCCCGGGCACGCATGCTGATCGGGCTGGTGGCGCAGACCGTCGACGGCCTGCCCAACCGCATCGCGATCCGCGGCCACACCGACGCCCAGCCCTTTGTCGGCCCCGGTCGATTGGCGAACGAGAACAACTGGACCCTGTCGGCCGCCCGCGCAGAGGCAACGCGGGTTGCCCTGTCGCAGGCGGGGGTTCCCGAAGACCGTTTCTCGCGGCTGGAAGTCGTTGCCGACACCGAGCCGATGAACCCAGACAATCCGCTCGATCCCCGCAACCGCCGCCTGAGCATCACCCTGCTGCGCGGCTGACGCGGCCGCCGCAGCAACGCACTGTTGCCGCCGGGCCGTGCGCCCCATATCGGGGGCAGCATGGCCCGACCGCCCGAGAACCAGCTGCCCGGAAGCCCCGATCGCTTTGCCGAGGATGCGGCGACCTATGCCGTGCGTGGCAGCCGGCCCGATCTGGACGCCGGTGTCGCCGCGATCCGCAACACGCTGAAGACCCTGTCGCCCGAGCCTGGCGTCTATCGGATGCTCGATGCCAACGAGCAGGTGCTCTATGTCGGCAAGGCGAAGTCGCTGAAGAACCGCGTGGGCAATTACACGCAGGTGACCCGTCTGCCGCGCCGCCTGCAGCGGATGGTCTCGCAGACGCGCAGCATGACCATCGTCGTCACCCGGTCCGAAGCCGAGGCGCTGTTGCTGGAAGCCCAGCTGATAAAGCGCTTCCGCCCGGCCTACAATGTGCTTCTTCGCGACGACAAGAGCTTCCCTTTCATCGCGCTGGACGAGAGCAGCAGCTTTCCCCGCCTGTCGAAGCACCGCGGTGCGCGGCGGCCGAAGACCCAATATTTCGGCCCCTTCGCTTCTGCCGGCGCCGTCAACACCACGCTGAACGCGCTGCAGAAGGTCTTCCTGCTGCGCTCCTGCTCGGACAGCTATATGGCCAACCGGACACGGCCGTGCCTGCTGCACCAGATCCGCCGCTGCTCGGCCCCCTGCACCGACCGGATCGACCCGCAGGGCTATGGCGAGCTGGTGGAGGATGCGCGCAGCTTCCTGACCGGGCGGAGCCAGGAGGTGCAGAAGAAGCTGGGCCTGCGCATGGCCGAGGCGGCTGCCGCGCAGGATTATGAACTGGCCGCCGTGTTCCGGGACCGGCTGAGGGCGCTGACCGCCATTCAGGGCAGCCAGGCCATCAATGCGGAAACCGACAGCATCGACGCGGATGTGATCGCGATCGCCATGCGCGACGGGGTGGCCTGCGTGCAGATATTCTTCATTCGCGGCGGCCAGAATTGGGGGCATCGCGCGGTGTTTCCGTCGCATGTCGGCGATGTGCCCGAGGCCGAGATCCTGTCGGCCTTCCTGGGGCAATTCTATGCCGATCTCGTGCCGGCGCGCAGCATCCTGCTGGACCGGCAGCTTGCAGAGCAGGATCTTCTAGCGGAGGCCTTGGCCGCGTCGGCCGGCCATCGGGTGGAGCTTCGCGTGCCCCAGCGCGGTCACATGAAGCGGCTGGTGGAACAGGCCGAGCGCAATGCGTGCGACGCGATCGGCCGGCGGCTGGCCGAATCGACCACCCAGCGCCGGAACCTGGAGGCGCTTGCAGATTTCCTGGGCCTGCCCGCGGCGCCGGAGCGCGTCGAGATCTACGACAACAGCCACATCCAGGGCACGAATGCGCTGGGCGCCATGGTGGTGGCGACGCCCGACGGCTTTGCGAAGGCCCAGTATCGCAAGTTCAACATGAAGGGGGCTGACCTGGTGCCTGGCGACGACTTCGGGATGATGCGGGCCATGCTGACCCGCCGTTTCGCGCGCCTGCAGGCCGAACAGCCCGATGGCGGTGAGGATTGGCCGGACCTGCTGCTGATCGATGGTGGCAAAGGCCAGGTCTCGGCCGTTGCCGAGGCCCTTGCCGCGCTGGAGGTGGAGGGCGTGCCGTTCGTGGGCGTGGCGAAGGGCCCGGATCGCAATGCCGGGCGCGAGATCTTTCACTTACCCGACGGCAGCGAGCGCACCCTGCCCCCGAATGACCCGCTGATGTTCTTCCTGCAGCGTCTGCGGGACGAGGCGCACCGCTTCGCGATCGGGGCCCACAGGGGAAAGCGCAGCAAGGCGCTGACTGTGTCAACGCTCGACGAGGTTCCGGGCATCGGGCCGGCCCGCAAGAAGGCGCTGCTGATGCATTTCGGGACCGCACGCGCCGTGAAGGGTGCGGCGCTGGCGGACCTGCTGAAAGTGCCGGGCATCAACAAAGCCACGGCTGAGACCGTGTATCAGCATTTTCATCCGAGCGCCTGACAGAGAGACCGATAGAACAACAAGTTATCGGAAATCCTGCAAGTCGGTTTTTCTGTCCGATCCCTCCAATCATGGCGCAGCGGAAGCTGTTAATCATCTTCTGGGATGGGAGGGCTCTTTGGCGGCGCAAGCCGTGAGGGTCCGCGTTGCGCCTTGCGCGCGGACTGCCGCTGGTTCGCCCAGGTGGGCGCCACCGCCTGCGCCGCGTGCAGCCATGTTGTGACCGACAGGCGAGAGCCCCACGCAGCCGTTCAGGCCTGAAGGAAAGGCTGCAGCGCAAGGCGCATGGCAGAGGCCAGCACGGCCTCGTCCTCGGGGCCGATCCCATCGCTCGATGGCAGTTCCAGAAAGGCCGCGGCCACCAGTGGCGCGCGGTGCGGTGGCCACAGGATGGCGACATCATTCACCCGGGTCGGGCGTCCGGGCCCATAGCCGGTGCCTGTCTTGTCGCCCACGGTCCAGCCGGTGGGCACCCCTGCCCGCAGGCGCTGCAGCCCAGTCTGCGTGTCCACCATCCAGCTTGCGAGCTGGGCCCGCGCTGCCGGCTTCAGCACGTCGCCCAGCACCAGCCGCGCCGTTGTCTGTGCCATCGCCTCGGGCGTGCTGGTGTCACGGGGATCCTTGCCGATCACCAGGTTCATCTCCGGCTCGACGCGGTCGATCCGCGTCACCTGGTCCCCGATGGCGCGCAGGCGCTGTGTAACGCCATGGGGCCCACCCAGCCGCCGCATGAGCAGGTTGGCCGCAGCATTGTCGCTTGTCTTCTGCGCGCCCTCGGCCAGCTGGCCCAGCGACAGGGTCTTGCCGACGAACGGCTCGACCACGGGCGATGGTGGGACAAGGTCGGCCTGGGTGATGGGCACCGCATCATGCAGCCCCAGTTCGCCCTGCCCGGCGGCCTGGAGCACCAGGCCCGCCAGGAAGAGCTTGAAGGTGGAACAAAGCGCAAATCGCTCGGTGAGGCGATGGCCCGTCAATGCCCCGGTGCCGGTGTCGAGCAGGGCAAAGCCGAGCCGGTCGGCCGTCTGCGCTTCCAGCGCGGCAAGGGTGGCAGGGCCGGCAGACGGCGCAGGTGCCGGTGCAGCGCCGGCGACAACCAGACCGCCGACACCCGCCAGCAAACTCCGCCGTGTCAGGCGCATGGAATCATCGTGCGGCATGCGCAGCTCCTGCTTTTGGGGCTTTTGCAGCCCATGGCGGCTCAATTAAAGCAGCGGCAACGGACTGGAAGGTAATCCATGATCGAGCTCTACACCGCGCCCACCCCGAACGGCTACAAGGTCTCGGTTGCGCTGGAGGAAATGGCGCTGCCTTACACGGTGCATTCCGTGAACCTGATGAGCGGCGAACAGAAGTCACCTGCATTCCTGGCGTTCAACCCCAACGGCCGCATCCCGGCCATTGTCGACGATGGGTTCGCGGTGTTCGAATCCGGTGCGATCCTGATCTATCTTGCGGAAAAGACAGGCCTTCTGATGCCCACCGATGCGCAGGGCCGCAGCCGGGTCATCCAGTGGCTGATGTTCCAGATGGGCGGCATCGGGCCGATGATGGGCCAGGCCAATGTCTTCTATCGCTATTTTCCCGAACGCATCCAGCCCGCCATCGACCGCTATCATGGCGAGGTGAAGCGCCTGTTCGGCGTGCTGGACCGCCATCTGGCCAACAATGAATGGCTGGCCGGCGACTATTCCATTGCCGACATCGCCAACTGGTGCTGGACCCGCACCGCGCGCTGGTCGGGCGTCGATCCCGAGCCGTTCGAGCACATGGCCCGCTGGCACCGCGCAATCGCCGAACGGCCGGCCGCCATGCGCGGCATCGCGGTGCCCCAGGCGGCGGAGCTGCCTGCCAAGGACGAAGACGCCGCGCGCAAATTCTCCGAAGGCGCGCGCACTATGGTCGAGATGGGCAAGAAGGACTGACCGGACCATGTGGCGGCGCGACAACGCCACAGGCCCTTAACCTGCGCGCCACGCGGCGGAAACATCTCCGACGCGAATCCGAAACCGGCTGCTGTCACCGCTCCCCCGTCAATCAGGATCAGGGGACCTTTCATGCACATGCCTTTCGCGCGCGCTGCCCTTCTCGCAGGGATCGCGGCCCTGCCCGTCTATGCCCAGACGGCGCCTGCCACCGACGACGCGGTGGATAATGCGGAAACCATCACCGTGTTCGGCCGTGGCGAGGTCCGCCAGGTCAGCGAGATAGGATCTGACGATATCCGCCTGCTTGCCCCGGGATCGAGCCCGTTCAAGGCCATCGAGCGGCTGCCAGGCGTGAACTTCCAGTCGGCAGACCCGTTTGGCGCTTATGAGTGGTCAACGCGGATCACCATTCGCGGCTTCAACCAGAACCAGCTCGGCTTCACGCTCGACGGCATCCCGCTCGGCGACATGAGCTATGGGAACACCAACGGTCTTCACGTCAGCCGGGCGATCATCGCCGACAACATCGGGGTGACTCGCGTGTCCCAGGGGGCGGGCGCGCTGAGCACCGCGAGCACCTCGAACCTGGGCGGCACCATCGAGTTCGTCAGCCGCGATCCGGCGTCGGACGCGGGCTTTGCCGCCAATGGCACCTACGGCGCGGAAGACACCTTCCGCCTTTTCGGGCGGGTGGACAGCGGCAGCTTCGGCATTTTCCGGGGCTCACTCAGCTATGCGCTGCTCGACGCCGGCAAGTGGAAGGGTCAGGGCCGTCAGGTCCAGCACCAGGTCAATGCCCGCCTTGTGGCCGATGTGTCAGACAAGACCAAGATCACGGCCTTCGTGAACTATTCGGATCGCCGGGAGAATGACTACCAGGATCTCAGCCTGGACATGATCGACCGGCTGGGTCTGGGCTGGGACAATTTCGCCCCGGATTGGGCAAAGGCCGTCCGTGTCGCCCAGATTGCCCAGAACCGCGGCGATGTGGGTGGGCCGCCCTCCAACCCGGCTGCCGGCACGGTCTATCCGTCGCCCATCGCGACCGTAGACGATGCCTATTTCGATGCCTCCGGCCTCCGGCAGGACTGGCTCGCGGGCATCCGGCTCGAAGCCGAAGTGACATCGAACCTGAATGTGTCCGTGCATCCCTATTACCACAATAACAGTGGTCAGGGCATCTGGTTCACGCCGTATGTGGCGACCCCGGGCGGCGCGCCCATCTCGATCCGCACAACCGAGTATGATATCGAGCGGTTCGGGGTGGTGTTCGACACCAACCTCACTCTCGGCGCACACGCGATCAGCGCGGGCTTCTGGGCCGAGACCAACGACTTCACGCAAGGGCGCCGCTTCTATGGACTGGCCAATGCCGCCGAGCCGTCTCGCCGCTCGCGCGTGTTCCAGACCGATCCCTTCTTCACCCAGTGGCGGATGAACTTCAACACCGAAACTCTTCAGGTCTACCTGCAGGACCAGTGGTCGCTCAGTGATGCGTTCACGCTGACCTTCGGGCTCAAGGGGCAGTCCGTTTCGAACGCGTCCCGGGTGGATGTACGCACCGGCGCCAATCCGGCGGCCGGCAACATCTCGTCGAGCGACTGGTTCCTGCCGCAGGCGGGCGTGGTTTACCGGATCAACGACAACAATGAGCTGTTCGCCAACTACACCGAGAACCGGCGCGCCTTCACCTCGGCCGCGACCAGCGGGCCGTTTTCCACGACCCAGGCCGGGTTCGACGCCATCCGCAACACCCTTCGCCCCGAGACATCGACCACCATCGAGGGGGGCCTGCGGTTCGGCGACGGGGCGCTGCGCGGTGTCGCGGCGGCCTATTATGTCGACTTTTCGAATCGCCTGCTCGCGCTCCCCGCCGGTGCCGGGATCATCGGCAACCCGTCGGTCCTGCAGAATGTCGGGTCGGTCCGCTCCGTGGGCATCGAGCTTGGGCTGTCCTTCCGTCTGATGGACGACCTGAACCTCTTCGGCAGCTACAGCTTCAACCGCTCGACCTATCGCGACGACGTCGTGAATGCAGCCGGGGTGGTGGTTGCCGACATCAGCGGCAAGACCGTGGTGGACGCGCCGGAGAACCTCGTGCAGCTTGACATCGCCTACGATCCCGCGGACGGGTTCTTCGGGCGGGCTGGGCTCAGCTATATGTCGCAGCGCTACTTCACCTTCACCAACGACAAGTCGGTCGGCTCGCGCGCTCTCGTCGACGCCTCTGTCGGCTGGCGTTTCGGCGGCGAAGGGATTCTGAAGGGCCTCGCCATCCAGGCCAGCGTCACCAACTTGTTCGACGCGGATTATGTGGCGACCATCGGCTCCAACGGGTTCGGCAACTCCGGCGACAACCAGACGCTGCTGGCCGGCGCACCACGCCAGTGGTTCCTGACCCTTCGAAAGGATTACTGATGCGTTTCGGGCTGGCCATCGCGCTGCTGCTGGGTGCATCAACCGCCATGGCCAGCCCCCAACCCTCCGCCCCCATCATCATCGCCCACCGTGGTGCCTCGGCCGACCGGCCCGAGCACACGCTGATGGCCTACAAGCTCGCGATCGCGCAGGGCGCGGACTTCATCGAGCCCGATCTGGTGGCAACGAAGGATGGCCAGCTGGTCGCCCGGCACGAGAACGAGATTTCGGGCACCAGCGACGTCGCGGAAAAGCCGGAGTTCGCATCGCGGCGGACGAAGAAGGCCATCGACGGCGCAGGTGTCGAGGGCTGGTTCACCGAGGATTTCACCCTGGCCGAGCTGAAGACCCTGCGGACCCGCGAACGGCTGCCCCAGTTGCGCGCGGCAAACACGGCGTTCGACCGCATGGAAACCATCCCGACCTTCGACGAGATACTTGCGCTGGTGAAGGCCGAAGAGGCCCGCATCGGTCGGCGGATTGGCGTCTATCCGGAAATCAAGCATCCCAGCCACTTTCGCGGGCTGGGCCTGCCGCTGGAGGAGCCGCTTCTGGCGGCGCTGTCGCGCGCCGGCTATCGGAACCGGGCCGATCCTGTGTTCATCCAGAGCTTCGAGGCCGGAAACCTGGAGGCGCTGCGCCCGCGCACGGAGCTGCGTCTCATCCAGCTGATGGCGGCCGAGGGCGGCCCGCCGGACCGCCCGGGCATCTCGTACCGCCAGATGACCAGGCCGGGCGCCCTGAAGGCGCTGGCCCGGCATGTTGACGGCATTGGCGTGGAGCGCGCGCTTGTCATTCCGCGCGACGCCCAGGACCGGCTTGCCCAACCAACCAGCCTGGTGGCCGACGCCCATGCCGTGGGCCTTGCCGTTCACGTCTGGACCTTCCGGCCCGAGAACTACTTTCTGCCCTTAAGCCTGCGCATGGGCGAGGACCCCGTTCAACGCGGCAATGCAGCGGCCGAGATCCGCGCCTTCCTGGATGCCGGCATCGATGGCCTGTTCAGTGATTCGACGCCCGATGCCGTGATGGCGCGCGATCGGCGGCCCTGAGCCTCAGGCCGGGGCTGCCCCGTCGGCCCGCACGATCAGGATGTTCATCCGCGCAGCCGCAATAAGCCGGCTGCGGTCGGCCTGCCAGGCTTCCACCCGCACATTGGCCACGCGCCGGCCGATCCGCTGGATGAAGGCCTGGGCAAACGTGTCCTCGGGCGCACCTTCGCGCAGATAATCCACCGTCACATTTACTGGCTTCAGCTGCGCATCCGCCCCCTGCAGCGCATCGCGCACGGCAAGGTTCGCCGCGATCTCCATCAGCCCGGCAACGGCACCCCCATGCAGCCGCCCGGGCGATCCGATCAGCAGCACCTCGAACGGCATCACCATCACCTCGCCGTCGTGGCGGAGGCCAAGCATGGCCGCATAGGGCGGCATTTCGGGCACCGCGTTCATGCCGCGCTGCTCGTGAACATGAAGGTGCCCGCCACATGGGCGATCGGATGGTCCGGATCGCCGTCATGGGCAATGCCCCGCACAAAGGCGACGCGCCTGGTCAGCTTGTAGCATTCGGCCCGCCCGATCACCGTCTTGCCCGGCTCGGCCGGCCGCAGATAGTCGCAGCGCAGATCGAGGGTGGCATGGGGTTCGATCTTGCCACGGGCCACCAGGACCGAAAAGCCGGCGGCGGAGTCCATCAGGCTGAAGATCGCGCCCGAGGCAATCACGCCCGTTTCGGGATAGGCAACCAGCTGTGGGGCATAGGGCATCTTGAGCTCGGCCCAGTTCGGCCCGCGCGCGACGAAACCGATGCCCAGTGCCTGTAGGTGGGGAACTGCCGACATGAAGCGTTCGGCATAGGCCCGCATCTTCGCGTCGGGCATGTTCGCGTCGGCTGTGGGCCCGGCGCCCTCCGCGCTCATGCGGCCATCCGCGAAGCCGCTTCGCGGATGCGGGCGATCATGTTGGGCACGCCCTGGGTGCGGTTGGCAGACAGGTGCCGCTTCAGCCCAAGGGTCTCCAGCTCGCCCTCGATCGGGGTCTCCAGGATTTCAGCGGCCGTCTTGCCGTCCACCAGGCTCACGATCAGGGCGACAACTCCGCGTGTGATGTCGGCATTGCTGTCCGCCTGAAAGCGCAGCCGCTCGCCGTCGGCCAGGGGATAGACCCACACATCCGCCGAACAGCCCGGCACCTTGGTGGCAGGCGTCTTCAGCGCCGGGTCCATCGGGGCCAGGCCGCGGCCGAAATCGATGAGGGCGCGATAGCGGTCGTCGGCATCCAGCGCCGCATCCCACTCGTCGACAAAGTCCCGAAAGGTCGAAGGCATGGCCCCGGGGATAGGCCCGGGCGCCCTGCCCTTCAAGTGCGCTGCTGCCGATGCGGCGCTAAAGGCGCGGCTGCTTGCCTGTCCGGTCGCGGGCTTCATCCCTTGGCGGCAGGGCGCGCAGCGTCTCGATCTCGTCGGCCAGCTGGCGGCCCGGATCCGTCGCCAGCTTCTCCAGCGTGGCAACCCGGTCCTTCAGCACGGCGACTTCCTTGCGCAGTTGCGGCACCTCGTCCAGCTGCCCCATGCGCACATAGGGGTTGTCGGGGGAATGACGCTCCCAGCGGCGGGTCTCCTTGTTCCAGCGTCCGCCGCTCATCACGCGCCCGACCACGATGATCCCCACGATCATCACGACGGCTTCCCAGAAATCCATGTCAGTTGCTCCCCCGGATGCCCCGGTTGTTCACGCGGTCAGTGGCGCAGATTGTCGATCTCGCGGCTCAGGCGGCGGCCGTCGTCGGTGGCGATGCGCTCCAGCACCTGCACCCGGTCCTTCAGCGCGCCCAGCGCGGCCTGCAGCTGCGCATTTTCGGATGTCACCAGCTTCAGCCGCTCCAGCGCCTCGGTGTTCTGCACCGGCTTCAGGGCCTGGCCCCAGCTGCCCTCCAGCGGATAGCCGTTCTTCACGCGCAGCCAGGTGGTGAACACCCATCCGCCAATCGCGGCCAGCGCAATCACGACGATGGAAGGGTGGGTCGCGATATCAACAATGGTCATCTGTCAGTTCCCCAGTCTGTCGATTTCATCGGCAAGGCCAATGCGCTTGTCGGTTGCGATGCGTTCCAGCACGGCGATCCGGGCTTCCAGCTTCTCGATCCGCGCCTGGGCGACGCGGTCCATGTCCAATATGCCCTTTTCCATCAGATCCAGCTTGCGTTCCTGAACCTTGCGCCAGGCCGTCACCCCGATCGCAACGATGGGCATCAGCAGCGCCAGGATCGGGATAAGTGGGAAGACATTGCTCATCTGATACCCCTCTCTCGACCGGATCTATTGTTGGCGCAGATCGTCGATTTCGCGCGCCAGGCGGTTGTTCGGGCTGGTGTAGGTCAGCTCGATGTCGCGCAGGCGGCGGTCGATGTCGCGGAAGGTGGAACGCACTTCGCGGATCGAACGGCCGGGCGCGGCGCGGGTCTTCTGCCAGAACTGCCGATCCTCGGGGTCGGCCTCTTCCAGGGCATAGACGTCGCCCGGCTTTGCGTCGGCTATCCAGCCGATCACAAAATAGGCGATGACGGGCGCGCCGCTGCCGAACAGCGTGGCAAGCACGACGCCCACCCGCACCCAGAGGACATCGAAGCCGGTGTAGTCGGCGATGCCGGCGCACACACCCATCACCTTGCCGTTGCGCTTGTCGAGGTAGAAACCCGTGCGGCGTGCCATGTTCAAATCCTTCCTGTTCCCTTGTCGCAGCCCGAACCCGGCGGACTGTTCCGTCAGATAGCGCGGTCCCGCCGTTGCATCTGCGGGTGCAGTTCGACGTTGTTGAGTTCGTTGCGGAGGTCGGTGATCCGGGCCGGTTCGCCCCGATCGGCGGCAATGATTCGCTCGATCGAGTTCATCCGGTCATCCAGGCGGCGTGCGATATCGTGCAGCTCGTCCAGCAGATTCTCGTCTTCCAGCGTGATGGTCTTCGCCTGCTTCCACTTGGTCATATAATGGAGGAACAGCCAGGGCAGCCCCACGAAAATCGAAAGCACTGCGGTCAGCGGAATGGCGGCTTCATAGAATTCCATTGTTCGACCTTCCGTTTCAGTGCTTGGACTGCATGCGCGCCTTGAGCTGGGCCAGCTCGGCCGCGACCGCATCGGTGGTGCGCAGCTCGGAAATCTCTTCTTCGATGCTCTTGGGCACAGGGGCGAGGTCATAGACCTCCGCCCTGCCCTCGGCCATGTCAACCCGGCGCTCCAGCACCTCGAACCGCGAGAAGGCTTCCTCGACCCGGCTGCCGCGCGTCATGGCGCGGACCCGGGCGCGGTTCTGCGCGCTTTCCAGGCGGGTCATCAGGGCGTTCTGGCGGGTGCGGGCCTCGCGCAACTTGCCTTCCAGCTTGGCGATATCGTCCTCGAAGGCGCGCAGCTGCTCGTCGAGTGCTTCCACTTCGCCCTTCAGCATGGCGGCCGTCTGGCCGACCTTCTGCTTTTCCATCAGCGCGGCGGTCGCCAGGTCTTCGCGTTCCTTCGACAGCGCCAGTTCGGCCTTGTCGGCCCAGTTGGACTGCGCCTGCTCCAGCTTGATGATGGTGCGGCGCATTTCCTTCTGGTCGGCGATAGTGCGCGCGGCCGAAGCGCGGACTTCCACCAGCGTCTCTTCCATTTCCATGATCACCAGACGGATGGTCTTGGCCGGATCCTCGGCGCGTTCGAGCAGGTCGCTCACATTGGCCTGGATGATGTCGCGGGCGCGGGAGAAAATACCCATTGTCAGCTCCTGATATTGTTCTGGTTCGCGGCTCGGTACAAACTCGGGGATCAGTATATCCGGTTTTGTGGTGTCCGTGACCACAAGAAACCGGCCCGGGCGGGGCGGCGAGAGAGGGGATGAAACCTCCCCGCCCGGGCAGGGGTCCACCTGATCAGGACGCATTCGCGCCCCGCGGTTCGGCAGGCGGAGTCTGGAGGGAGCCGGCGGCCTGCACCCCATGCACGGCCGCCACGGCCGGACCGGTGGCAACCAGCAACGTCAGGCTGGAGACGAGAATGGCGACAATGCCGAACAGCGGCACTTGCACCAGATTGTCGAAACGGGCGGTCATCTGCCTTGCTCCTGTGAACCTATGCCAACTGCAATGCAGCTTCCGTGCCAAGTTCCACACACAGAAAAAGTTGTGCGTTACCAGTCAGTTGAAGATCCAGCCGTGACAAAGTCTTTGCCAATGTTTTGTAATCCACACGAACAGTTGGCAGGAATTCCCAAAATCGCTAATCTGCCGCCATGGCAGACAAACCCACCCAGCTGATCGGCCAATCCGGGCCCTTCCTCGATGCCATCGAGCGCGCCAGCGCAGCCGCGGCACTCAGCCGGCCGGTGCTGTTGGTGGGAGAGCGCGGGACCGGCAAGGAAATGATCGCGGAGCGGCTGCACCGCCTGTCACCCCGGTGGGAGGAGCCGCTGGTCAGCCTGAACTGCGCCGCCCTGCCCGAAACGCTGCTGGATGCCGAACTGTTCGGCTATGAAGCCGGCGCTTTCACCGGCGCGGTCAAGGCCCGGCCGGGCCGGTTCGAGGAAGCCGACGGCGGCACCCTGTTCCTGGACGAAGTCGGCATGCTGACCGCGGCCGGGCAGGAGCGGTTGCTGCGGGTGGTGGAATATGGCGAACTCACGCGCCTGGGCAGCACGCGCATCACCCAGGTGGATGTCCGGGTTGTTGCCGCCACCAACGAGGATCTGCCGCGGCTGTCCGAAAACGGCCGCTTCCGCGCCGACCTTCTGGACCGGCTGTCGTTCGAGGTCATCACCCTGCCCCCCTTGCGCGCCCGGCACGAGGACGTTCGCCAGCTCGCGGAATTCTTCGGCCGGCGCATGGCCTCCGAGCTGGGGTGGACCGGTTTTCCGGGCTTTACCCCCAAGGTCATGAACGAGCTGGAAGCCCATGACTGGCCCGGCAATGTCCGCGAGCTGAAGAACGCGGTCGAGCGCGCCGTTTATCGCTGGGGGGAAGCCGACCGCCCTGTGGGCATCCTGGATCTCGACCCGTTCGACAGCCCCTGGCGCCCGCGCGGCGCCTTTGCAGACGCGGCTCCGGTCGAACAGGCAACGGCCGCAGACGCAACGCCCCAGACGGCGATGCCCGCCAACGACCCGGATGCCGGTGCCCCGGCGGATTTCCGCGGAGCCGTCGCCCACTTCGAGCGCCAGCTGCTGGAACAGGCGCTGGCCGCCTGCCGCCACAACCAGCGGCGCGCGGCGCAGATGCTGGGTCTCAGCTATGACCAGCTGCGCCACTGCCTGAAGCGGCACAAGCTGCTCGCCGGCTAGGCCTCTACGGTCACAGCCACGGCCGATTTCGGGGGGTGCAGCAGCAGCCGTTCCACCCGCCGGCCGTCGCTGGCAGCAATCTCGATCGTCCAGCCATTGGGGTGGCGCAGCGTCTCTCCGGTATCAGGTACGCGCCCAGCCATCAGGAAGCTGAGCCCCCCCAGCGTGTCCACCTCGTCGCCCAGCTCCTTGTCGATGAAGCTCTCGCCCACCGTCTTTTCCAGGTCGTCGAGGTCGAGCCGTGCGTCCGCCGCATAGCCGCCATCGGGAAGTCGGGAGATCAGGACGGCTTCTTCCTCGTCATGCTCGTCCTCGATCTCGCCGACGATCTCCTCGACAATGTCCTCGATGGTGACCAAGCCGTCGGTCCCGCCATATTCGTCGACGATGATCGCCATGTGCGTGCGCTTGCGGCGCATCTCGGTCAGCAGGTCGACCACAGGCATGGAGGGCGGCACATAGAGCACCTGCCGCAGTAGCTCGTCCATGGTGGGGAAGCCGTTGGCCGACCGCCTGCCGAAGCGGTCGGCGATCACCGCATAGACATCCTTCACGTGCAGCATGCCGACCATGCTGTCGAGATTGCCCTCATACACCGGCAACCGGCTGTGTCCTGCCTCGCGGAACTGGCGCACAATCGCCTTGAAGTCGCATTTCCTTGAAATCGCGATGATATCCGATCGCGGGACGGCAATGTCGCCGGCCTGCTGCTCTGACAGGTGGAGCATGTTGCGCAGCATCGTGCGCTCGTCCTGGTCCAGGTCTCCGGGGTCGGCGCTTTCCTCCAGATGCTCGTCGATCGCTTCCTCGATCGATTCCCGCAACGAGTTCGGCGCCTTCAGGTGCAGCAGTTCGCGAACGGTGCTCCAGAAGGAGGCGCCGCCCGCGCTTCTAGGGGAAGGGTCGCTCATCGGCTTTCGTCTACCATGATTCCGTGGCTGTCGGCATAGGGATCCGCGATGCGCAGGCCCGCCAGGATGCGGGTTTCCAGGGCCTCCATCGCCTCGGCGGTCGCATCGTCCAGATGGTCGTGCCCCAGCAGGTGCAGCGTGCCGTGCACCAGCAGGTGCATGACATGCGACTCTATGGGCACCTGCTTGTCGGCCGCCTCGCGCAGCACCGTCTCGTGGCCGAGCGCCAGGTCGCCCAGCAGCAGGTCCGTCTCGCCTGCCTCGGCCCAGTGCGCCAGCACATCGGCACCATGCATCGGAAAGCTCAGCACGTTGGTCGGCTTGTCCTTGCCGCGATAGTCGTTGTTCAGCCGCTGCATCTCGGCATCGTCGGTCAGGCGGACGGACACTTCGACCGGGACATCGCCGAACACTGCGCCGGCCCCCTGCAGCGCGGCCGCCACGGCCTGCGCGGCAAGCCCGTCCCAGTCGATATCCATGTCCC
The DNA here is from genome assembly GCA_046316515.1 of Sandaracinobacter sp. Taxonomy (GTDB): domain Bacteria; phylum Pseudomonadota; class Alphaproteobacteria; order Sphingomonadales; family Sphingomonadaceae; genus Sandaracinobacteroides. Next base: position 15,990 of record JBKDAC010000463.1, read on the forward strand.
AGTCCCCGCCCACGATATCGCAGTCGACGTCTAGCAGTGCGTCAGCCATTGGGCCCCTCATAAGCGTCCACGATCTGCCCGACGATCGGGTGACGCACCACGTCCTTCGACGAAAAACGCTGCACGGCCAGACCCTTGATGCCCTCCAGGCGCGACACCGCATCGGCGAGGCCGCTCTTGCCGGCATCGGGAAGGTCCACCTGGTTCGGGTCTCCGCAGATCACCATCCGGCTGCCCTCGCCAAAGCGGGTCAGAAACATCTTCATCTGCATGGGCGTGGTATTCTGCGCTTCATCCAGGATCACGAAGGCGTGCGCCAGCGTCCGGCCCCGCATGAAGGCAATCGGCGCGATCTCGATCTCGCCGCTGGCGATGCGCCGCTCCACCTGCTCCGAGGGCAGCATGTCGTAGAGCGCGTCGTAGAGCGGGCGGAGATAGGGATCGACCTTCTCCTTCATGTCGCCCGGCAGGAAGCCCAGCCGCTCCCCGGCCTCGACCGCCGGGCGCGACAGGATCAGCCGGTCGACCGAGCCCGCCACCAGCTGGCTGACGGCCTGCGCGACGGCCAGATAGGTCTTGCCGGTGCCCGCCGGCCCCAGCGCGAAAATCATGTCGTTCTTCGACAGGGCCTGGATATACTGGGCCTGCGCAGGGTTGCGCGCCATGATCGTCTTGCGGCGGGTGCGGATCATCGGCGGCGGCCCGCCGGTTGCCGTGTCCAGGGGGACGCCGTCGGCCAGCGCGTCGGCTACCAGCACGATCGCTGCCTCGACGTCGGCACTGTCCAGCGCCATGCCGCGTTCCAGCCGCGCGTAAAGCTCGGTCAGCACGTCACGCGCCCGGGCGATCGCGACCGGGTCGCCCTCCACCGCCACCCGGTTCCCGCGTGCCGCGATATAGACCCCCAGCCGGTTCTCGATGGTGATCAGGTTCTGGTCAAACTGGCCGAACAGGCTGCCCAGCAGGGCGGGCCGATCGAACTCCAGCTCCAGCCGGGCACGGCCGGCGGCAGGGGCGGTTGTGGCCGGATCGGCCTGGCGCTTCACCATCAGGCGGCGGTCTTCATGGGCAGCAATCGTCCTTCCACGCTGTTCGGTCCGGCATTCACCAATTCGACGTCAACGATATCGCCCACCTGCAGGGCGGGATCCGTCACCACCACGGATTGCAGCCAGGGCGACTTGCCGATCCATTGCCCGGCCTGGCGCCCCCGCCGCTCGATCAGGATATCGCACCGGCGCCCCACCGTTCCAGCATTGAACGCCAGCGACTTCTGCGCAAGCAGCGCCTGCAGCCGGTGGAGGCGCTCGCTCTTCACTTCCTCGGCAATCTGGTCGGGCCGTTCGGCAGCGGGCGTTCCCAGGCGCGGCGAATATTTGAAGCTGAAGGCCTGGGCATAGCCCACTTCCTCCACGATCCGCAGCGTGTCCTGGAAATCCTCCTCGGTCTCGCCCGGGAAGCCCACGATGAAATCGGATGTGATGGCAAGATCCGGTCGCGCCGCCCGGAAGCGCGCGATAAGGCCCAGATAGAAGGCCCGGTCATGCTTGCGGTTCATGGCAGCCAGGATCCGGTCGCTGCCCGACTGCACAGGCAGGTGCAGATAGGGCATCAGCTGCGGGATTTCGGCATGCGCCAGGATCATCGCCTCGGTCACGTCGCGCGGGTGGCTGGTGGTATAGCGCAGCCGCTCGACGCCCGGGATCGCCGCAATCTCGGCCAGCAGCTCGCCGAAGCGCATGTTGCCCTGCCCCCAGGCGTTCACATTCTGCCCCAGCAGCGTGATCTCGCGCGCGCCGGCCTCGGCAAGCTGCCGCGCCTCGTCCACAATGGCGTCCATCTTGCGCGACACCTCGGCTCCGCGCGTATAGGGCACTACGCAGAAGGCGCAGAATTTGTCGCAGCCCTCTTGCACCGTCAGGAAGGCCGACGGCCCACGCTTCTGCCGCGCCGGCAGGGCACCGAACTTGCTGTCGGCCGGCATGTCCAGGTCCACCAACGCCCGTTCGCCCAACGCCTGCTTCTCCAGCAGCTCGGGTAGCCGGTGATAGGCCTGCGGCCCCACCACAAGGTCGACGGCGCCTGCCCGGCGGATGATTTCTCCGCCCTCGGCCTGGGCGACGCAGCCCGTCACTGCGATCACCGGCTTGCGGCCCGCCAGCCGCGCGCGCTTGGCGATCCGGCCCACCTCGGAATAGAGCTTCTCGGCGGCCTTTTCCCGGATGTGGCAGGTGTTCAGGATCAGCACGTCGGCCGACTCTTCGGTGGATTGCCCGAGTCCGTCGGCCAGCAGGGCTTCGCCCATGCGCTCTGCGTCATAGACATTCATCTGGCAGCCGAAGGACTTAATGGCGAAGGTTCGGGTCAAATCTGGTCTCGCATGAGCTTTTGGTAGCCGGCCGATATCACGGCATGGCAATGGCGCGCGAGTGCCTTCCTGTCGGTGAAATCCTGCCGCATCACCGGCGCATGGCAGAGGATGCGCGCCTCGATCCGGCCCAGCTTCATCAGGTCAAAGGCGTGCGGCCCCAGCTCCATGTCGCCGATCCAGGCGATGTCCAGCAGCCGCTGCCGGGTCAGCGGCAGGCCGTTCAGCCGCGTATAGGCCAGTGTTACGGGCTGTATCCGCACATCCCGCAGCGCCGCGCCTTCCACGACCGAGAACAGGCTGCTCTTGAAGGGCAGCACATGGACCCCGTCGTTGCTGGTGCCTTCCGGGAACAGGATGATGTTGTCGCCCTGCCCTAGCCGCTGCTGGATCTCGTTCGCCTGTGCGCCGGCACGGTGGCGCCGGTCGCGCTCTACATAAACGGTATCCTGGATATCGGCGAGAAGACCGACCAGCCCCATCCCGCCCACTTCCGCCTTGGCCACGAAGGAGCCGCGGATACGACTGCCCAGCACGGGAATGTCCAGCCACGAGATATGGTTCGACACATAGAGCACGCCGCCGGTCTCGGGCGTGCCCTCCAGCCGATTCGTCACGCCCAGCGAGCGGCTGACCGCCTGGTGCCACAGCATGGGGATCCGCCCGGCACCCCGCCGGTCCAGCAGCTTGTGCAAATGGGCGGGCGCCACCAGCGTGCCGGTCGCCGCCAGGGTTCCGGCCACGGATTTCAGGGGGCCCAACGGCTGGAAGGGTTCCGGCCGAAGTGCGCCGCGCCGTCCCTGATCCGGCAAAAGGGGATGGCGTGGAAGGGGTGCGCCCGAACTGGCCGCCATGGGGGGTGTCAGGCGCGGCCCTTCATGCCGTCCTTCAACGGCACGCCATAGAGTTCCAGCCGGTGATCGACCAGGCGGAAGCCCAGCCGTTCGGCAATGGCATTCTGCAGCTTTTCCAGGTCCGCGTCGTGAAACTCGATCACATTGCCCGTTTCGATATCGATCAGGTGATCGTGATGCTCGTCGGGGGTCGGTTCGTAGCGCGACCTGCCGTCGCGGAAATCATGCCGCTCCAGGATGCCAGCCTCTTCGAAAAGGCGGACAGTCCGGTACACGGTCGCGATCGAGATGCCCCTGTCCACGGCGGATGCGCGGCGGTGCAGTTCCTCGACATCGGGGTGATCGCGCGCCTCCGACAGCACGCGGGCGATCACGCGCCGCTGCTCGGTGATGCGAAGGCCCTTGGCATGGCACAAGGCCTCGATATCGATCGTTCCCGGCATTCACCCACCTGTTCCGGCACCAGTGCCTCAGACGGTCAACAGATAGAGAGCGCGGCCCGCCGGGGCAAGGCAAACGGGCCCGGCACAGTGTGCGCCGCGCCCGCTTTTCGTCATTTCTTGCGGGTCGTGCGGCTCTTGGTCGTGCCAAGGCCGATCGACTTCGCCAGCTGGCGCCGTGCCTCGGCATAGTTGGGCGCGACCATCGGATAGTCGGCGGACAGGCCCCACTTGGTGCGATACTCGTCCGGCGTCATGCCATAGGCGGTCATCAGGTGCCGCTTCAGCATTTTCAGCTTCTTCCCATCTTCCAGGCAGACGATATAGTCGGGCTTGATCGACGAACGGATCGGAACCGCCGGCTCCAGCTTCACCTCTGGCGCCTTTTGCGGCGTGCCAAGGCCCGCCAGCGTGGCATAAATGTTCTGGATCAATTGCGGCAGGTCATTCACGGCAACGCTGTTGTTGGCCACATGGCTGGAAACGATGTCGGCGGTCAGGGCCAACAGGTCATTGTGCTCGATCTGGTCAGGCATCTTGTCTTCCTTGAAGCGAAACGGGCAGGATGGATCCTGCGTTTGCGGCCGTGTTGTGCAGTGCCAGACCAGCTACAGTCCTGGTTGGGCATTTGCAGCACGGCTGCGACCTCATCCTTGTCTACGCGGATGCCTTGCCATGTCAGCTTCAGCAGCAGACTTCAACCCGTGATATCATACAACAGGTCGAATATGGCCAATGTACGGTCAGTAACCGTCAAAGAGTCAGCGACAATGTTACAGCATCTATGCTTTTGCCGCCCAGCGTGCGGTAATATCCGGGCCGTCGACCTTCGGGCCTGAACCCGGCCGACTGGTACAGCGACAGGGCCGCCATGTTGCTGGCGCGGACTTCCAGGAACAGCCGCCGTGCCCCGCGCCTACGCGCCGATTCGACCACCGCATCGATCAGGCGCCGGCCTTCGCCGTTGCCGCGCCAGGCAGGCGCCACTGCACACAGCAGCAGTTCCACCTCGTCGAACGTCTGCCGGCTCATCGCAAAGGCCGCCAGAACGGACCTGGGCTGGGCAAGATCCGGGTGGTGGGCAAGATCCAGCCAGGCGCCGGATGTCGCCAGCAGGGCCGCGATCTGCGCCTCGGTCCAGGCCTCGCGGAAATGCGGGTCGAACGCTGTCTCGGCAAGCGCCGCCACCGCGGCACTGTCCCCCAGGCCGCCGGTCCGCCAATGCAGCGATCCGGCCCCGGCGAGGGTCCCGACGTCCCTATCTGGAGTCTGGTGCGCGGACATAGAGGATGTCTGCTCCGCCAAGCTCGGCAATTGCAAGTGCCGCAACGGCCGCAGCGCGCGGGCTGCGCAAGGGCTCGCCCTGCAGCAGCGGGGCCGTGCCGGCCACATGATCGAACTGCCCGGCCAGTGCCTGCGCCAAGTCCGGCGACAGGGCCGCAGGGGCAAATGCGGTTGTGCGGTCTGCCGCAAAGCCCTCCACCCATATTTGCCCGCGTGGCGCCGCCAGCGCAACCAACAGGGATCCCGTCATGCCTGACCGCCAGGCCTCGGCCGCGACCAGCTGGGTCGAGCGGACACCGGCAAGCCCTGCCTTCCAGGCCAGTGCCAGGGCGCGTGCGGCCGCAAGCCCAACGCGCAGGCCTGTGAAGCTGCCGGGGCCGGTTTCCACCACGATCCGGTCGCAGCGGTGGGCCTGGCCACCGAACGGCGCCAACATCTCGGCAAGCGCGGGCACCAGCGCCTCGGCATGCCCCTTCAGCATCGGTTCGTGCCGGCTTGCCACCCCCACATCCCCATGCAGCAGCGCCAGCGATAGATCATGCCCGGTTGCAATCACCAGCGTCCGGCCGACCGGGGTCGGGCTCGGCCCTAGAGAGTCCGGCATGCATCCTCGAACGACAGGCGCGGCAAACGCGGGAACAGCTTTTCCCCCGTTCCCCGCCCGATGGAGCAGATGAAGTTCGTCTCGACCGTCGTGCCGTCCCAGAAGGCCGCATCAACCGCCGCCGCGTCGAAGCCCGACATCGGCCCGGTGTCCAGCCCCAGGGCCCGCGCCGCCATGATCAGCCAGGCACCCTGCAGGCTGCTGTTGCGGAAGGCCGTCGACCGGATCAGTGCCGGGTTGTCGGCAAACCAGCTGCGCGCGTCGGTGTGGGGAAACAGCTCGGGCAGGCGATCGTGCCAGGCCATGTCCATGCCGATGATCACCGTTACGGGGGCCTGGCGCACCTTGTCGGCATTCTGCGCCGACACGCAGGCCGCAAGCCGCTTGCGCGCCTCGGGGCTGGCGCAGAACAGAAAGCGCCCCGGAGACCCGTTGGCCGATGTCGGGCCGAACTTCAGCAGCTCGTAAAGCTGGCGCAGGATGGTCTCTGGCAGCGGCTCTCCTTGCCAGTCATACTGGGTCCGGGCTTCGGTAAACAGCTGTTCCAGCGCGGATTCCGTCAACGGCCCGCGCATCAGACAGCCCGCACTTCCGTCACTTCGGGCACATAGTGGCGCAGCAGATTCTCGATCCCGCCCTTCAGTGTCGCCGTGGACGACGGGCAGCCGGCGCAGCTTCCGCGCATGTGCAGGAAGACAACGCCCTTCTGGAATCCGCGATAGACGATGTCGCCGCCGTCATTGGCAACCGCCGGGCGCACCCGCGTGTCCAGAAGCTCGCGGATCTGCACCACGATGTCGGCGTCGGCCGGATCGTCGAACGTCTCCACCTCGTCGGCCTCGCTCGCCAACAGGGGCGCCCCGCTGGCGAAATGGTCCATGATCAGCCCCAGCACGTCGGTCTTCAGCGTGGACCAGTCCACGCTTCCGGGCGCCTTGGTGACACTGACGAAATCCTGGCCGAAATAGACCCGCTCGACATCGCCCAGCATGAACAGCGCCCGCGCCAGCGGCGAGCTCTCGGCCTCTTCGGGCGACGCAAAGTCCACGCCCTCTCCGGCCTTCACCTCGCGGCCCGGCAGGAACTTCAGCGTGGCGGGGTTCGGCGTCCGTTCGGTCTCAATCAGCATGGCATGCTCCTTCGTCGTCGAGGGACATGGCGCGCCGGTCGCCTGCAATCAAGACCGGATTGCTCGGGAATAGCCGCAAAGGGTGCCGGGCGCCCCTCAGGTCAGCCGGTCAAGTTCGGAATCCGGTATGCCGCCAGGCACGATCATCACCATGCAGGGCAGCGTTCCGGCGGCGTCCCCCGAAAAATACTCGACCAGCGGGCCGGGCTTGCCCTTGGCCGCAGCTGCCAGCACCAGCGCGCGGATGGAGCGGTCGGTCTTCAGCACCTCCATGATGGCGTCGGGCGCCCGCCCGCGTGCAAGCCGCACCCCGGGACGAAGGCCCGTCAGCGCCTCCACCTCTGCTGCCTTGGCCGCAAGCACCGCACGGCCATTGTCCTCGGCCTCGGCCTCCATGTCCTTCTGTACCCCACCCCACTGCAGGAACTGGCTGGGCTTCAAAACATGCAACAGCGCAACGCGTGCACTTGTGTGCTGGGCCCGCAGCGCCGCAAAGCGCAGCGCCTTCGCGCATTCCGCCGTGTCGTCCACCACCACCAGGAAGGTCTCGGCTGCATCGCTCATGCGGCTCCCCCCGAACGCGTGTCAGCCCTGGCCGGCCAGGATTGCCCGAATGGCGTTGGCTGCAACCAGAAGGGCATAGCCCGATCCTACCAGATCGCTTTCGCCCGGAAAGAGCGGATCCAGCATGGCCGCCCGGTCCAGCGCATCCTGCGCTTCGGTCCAGCGCCCGGCACGGCCCGACAGCCGGATGGCGGCGGCCTCGTCCTCGCGAAGCCCGCGCAGCAGCAGAGTCGCGGCATAGGC
>JBKDAC010000464.1:0-40296 GCA_046316515.1 Sandaracinobacter sp.
CACCCGCCCTTCGCACGCCTTGGCGATCATGCCGAGTGTCCGCTGCGCCAGATTGCCCAGGTCATTGGCAAGGTCGGCATTGATGCGCCGGCCTATTGCCTCGTGGCTCCACTCGCCATCCTGCCCGAACTGGATCGCCCGCAGCAGGTAATAGCGCAGCGGATTCACGCCGAAGGTGCCAGCCAGCGCACTCGGCTCCACGACGTTGCCAAGCGATTTCGACATCTTGGCACCACGGTTGAGCACGAAGCCATGACCGAACACGTGTCTCGGCAGCGGCAGGCCGGCCGACATCAGGAAGGCCGGCCAGTAGATCGCGTGGAAACGCACCACATCCTTGCCGATAACATGCAGGTCGGCCGGCCATTTTGCTTCCCAACCGGCCGCCGGCCACCCCGACGGCGTCAGATAATTGGTGAGCGCGTCCATCCAGACATACATCACATGGTCGGGCGAACCCGGCACCGGCACACCCCAGTCGAAGCTGGTGCGGCTGATCGAAAGATCCTTCAGCCCCCTCTGAACAAATGCACGCATCTCGTTGAGACGGTTGGAAGGCTGCACGAAATCCGGCTGCTCGGCATAGAGCTTCAGCAGCGGCTTCTGAAAGCGGGATAGACGGAAGAACCAGCTTTCCTCGACCGTCCAGCTGACCTCTGTGCCGGTGGGCGCCAGCTTGGTGCCGTCATCTGCGACAACCAGCTCCTCGGCGTCATAATAGGCCTCGTCGCGAACCGAGTACCAACCTTCATAGCGATCCAGATAGATGTCGCCGGCGGCTTCCATCTTCTGCCACAGGGCCTGGCAGACCGCCTTGTGGTCCGCGTCGGTGGTGCGGATGAAACGGTCCTCGCTGATGTCCAGCTGGGCGCACATCCCCTTGAAACACTGAACCATGTCGTCGACGAACTGCTTCGGCGGCACGCCCGCCTTGCGGGCCGCCTGCGCGATCTTCAGCCCATGCTCGTCGGTGCCGGTCATGAAGAATGTCTCGCGGCCATCCAGGCGGGCAAAGCGGGCAAGCCAGTCCGTCGCAATCACCTCATAGGCGTGGCCGATATGCGGCCGCCCGTTCGGGTAGGAAATGGCGGTTGTGACGAAGTAACGGCTCATGAGGGTCCCTAGATGCGGCCAGCGCGGGCCATGATGTCGGACAGCGCCATTGCCACCTGCCCCCGATCATAGGCAAGCGGAACGGCAGCCTGCGCCAATGCCTCGGCCTCGGCCTGAAGGTCGAGAAGGCGCAGATCAGGCTGGGCCCGCGCCAGCAGCGCAAGCCGTCGCGGCGCGAGTGCCAGCAGCGCCCTGAAGCGCGGCAAGGCCGCCTGGGGCTGCACGCTGCGCACGAGCGCCAGGGCGTCACCGCCGTTCACGACGCGGTCGATCGCCTGCTCCAGCCCCGTAAAGTCGGCGCCGGCCAGGTCTGCCACACTCCCGGGGGCCCCGCGCGCCAACGCCACCAGATTGTCGAGCTCGGTCTCGGGCAGGCCGGGTTCCTGATCGTCCAGCACGCGCCTGCTTTCCGAATCCGACAGGGCCAGCAGGCGCAACGGCCGGCACCTGGACCGAATGGTGGGAAGCAGCCTTGCGGGCGAATGGCTGACAAGCAGAAAGACCGTCTTTTGCCGTGGTTCCTCAAGTTCTTTCAGGAAAGCATTGGCAGTATAAAGATTCATGCTATCGATGGAATCAACGACCAGGGTCCGCCAGTCGGCAATAGCTGGATAGCTGTGCAGGAAGTCGCGCATCTCCCGGATCTGGTCGATGATGATAGAGGCGGTGGCGGCGCCCTTCCCTTCCGTGGGCGGGGTCAGCACCCGATGATCCGGGTGCGATCCCGCCGCGACCAGCGATGCGGCGGGGTCATCGACCGGCGTGTCCTCTGCTCCGCGACCGCCCGACAGCAGCTTCAGCGCCGCCCAGTCGGCAAAGCGCCGCTTGCCGTTGCCCCGCGGCCGCGTGATCAGCCAGGCATGGTGCAGCGGCCCGCCGGACAGGGCATCCAGGAACATCTCGCGCGGGCGGTGGTGGCCGATCAGCATCGCCGTTGGGGGTGGCACCTGCGCGGCGACGTTGCAAGCCGCAGATTCCCTTTGCGGGCCGGCGGACCAGCGCGTAAACCACCCGTGTCCCCGGGGGGCCGCTGGTGCGCGGCTGAGAGGGAGGCTGCAGCCTCCGACCCGTTGAACCTGATCCGGTTGAGACCGGCGGAGGGAGGGCGTGGCGAGAGACCGCCGCAGTCACCCCCCCTGCAGCCTCCTTCCGGATCGGTGATCTGCACGCAAAGGAGACTGACATGGCCGATATCCCATCCCATCTGGATACAACAGGCGTCACAACGGGGCCGCTTCCGGCCTCCCGCAAGATCCACGTAGCCGGGCAGCTGCACCCCGGTATCCGGGTACCGCTGAGGGAAATCAGCCTGGAGGCCAGCGCCAAGGAGCCGCCGGTGCGGGTGTACGACACCACCGGCCCCTACACCGATCCCGCGGTCGGCATCGACATTGCCAAGGGCCTGCCGCGCACGCGCCATGCCTGGGTCGAGGCGCGGGGCGACGTGGAGGCCTATGACGGCCGCCAGGTGAAGCCCGAGGACAATGGTCTCATCCGGGCAGGCAAGCGCGAGGTGAAGCCTTTCCCACACCCCAATATGCGGCCGCTGCGCGCGAAGGGCGGCGCAGCCGTGACCCAGCTTGCCTATGCCCGCCGTGGCATCATCACGCCGGAAATGGAGTATATCGCCATCCGGGAAAACCTAGGCCGGGCCGCCGCACCGGAAAGGGCGCGCGACGGCGAAAGCTTTGGCGCCAGCATTCCTGACCATGTGACCCCCGAATTCGTGCGCGACGAGATTGCCCGCGGCCGGGCCATTATCCCGTGCAATATCAACCACCCGGAACTGGAGCCGATGATCATCGGCCGCAACTTCCTGGTGAAGATCAACGCCAACATCGGCAACTCGGCGGTCGCCTCCACCGTGGCCGAGGAAGTCGAGAAGATGGTCTGGGCGATCCGCTGGGGCGCAGACACGGTGATGGACCTGTCGACCGGCAAGAACATTCACGACACACGCGAATGGATCCTGCGCAACTCCCCCGTGCCGATCGGCACGGTGCCCATCTATCAGGCGCTGGAAAAGGTGAGCGGAATCGCCGAGGACCTGACCTGGGACATCTATCGCGACACGCTGGTCGAGCAGGCCGAGCAGGGCGTGGACTATTTTACCATCCATGCGGGCGTGAGGCTGCCCTATATTCCCATGACTGCAAAGCGGGTTACAGGAATTGTTTCACGTGGTGGTTCAATTCTGGCAAAATGGTGCCTTGCCCACCACAAGGAGAATTTCCTCTACACGCACTTCGATGAAATCTGCGAAATCATGAGGGCTTACGACATTTCGTTCAGCCTTGGTGATGGCCTTCGCCCCGGCTCCATCGCCGACGCCAACGATGAGGCCCAGTTCGCCGAGCTCTACACGCTGGGCGAGCTGACGAAAAAGGCCTGGGACATGGACTGCCAGGTGATGATAGAAGGGCCCGGCCATGTGCCGATGCACAAGATCAAGGTGAACATGGAAAAGCAGCTGGAAAGCTGCGGCGAGGCGCCCTTCTACACGCTCGGGCCGCTGACAACTGACATTGCGCCGGGCTATGACCACATCACCTCGGGCATCGGCGCCGCGATGATCGGGTGGTTCGGCTGCGCGATGCTCTGCTATGTCACCCCCAAGGAGCATCTGGGCCTGCCCGATCGGGACGACGTGAAAGTGGGCGTCATCACCTACAAGCTGGCAGCCCATGCGGCCGATCTCGCTAAGGGGCATCCGTCCGCGCAGCTGCGCGACGACGCCCTGTCGCGTGCGCGGTTTGAGTTCCGCTGGCGTGACCAGTTCAACCTCAGCCTCGATCCGGAAACGGCCGAGAGGTTCCACGACGAGACCCTGCCGGCCGAAGGCGCAAAGACCGCGCACTTCTGCTCCATGTGCGGCCCGAAGTTCTGCAGCATGAAGATTACCCAGGAGGTGCGGGACTTCGCCGCCAAGCAGAACAGCGAGACCTTCCTGGCCGCCGAGGACGGGATGGCCGAAAAGGCCAGGGAATTCCGCGAGAAGGGAGCGGAAATCTACCTGCCGACAGCCGAATGATCCTGCCCGGACCCGCCGGCACCCTCGCCGGCGGATCCGGGGCCTGCCCCCAGGTGCCACGACACCAGTTGACAGCCCCTGCCTGAGGCATAGGCTGCGACCTGCTTGGGGAGCAACTGGAGGGCGAAGAACACGCGGCATATTTTGCTGGTCGTTGTGCTGTCGGCGCTGCTGGGGGAGATGGGCGCGTAGGCCCAGGCGCAGAAGGTGGTTCCGCCGGCCGGCCCGCCCGCTGCTGAACATCCGATTCCGCCCAGAATGTTGATGGGCCCGGCCCTCCCCTTGCGGACACCCAAGTCCGTTTTCGGCAAGCCTGGGGAGACCCAGGAGGAATTTGAACGCCCCAAGGGCCGGCTGCTGCTGTTGTGGGGCTGTGGCGACCCTGCGCGACCGGGCCCGGCGGATATCTGCCGAACCGCTGCTGCCCGTGCCGTCACCGCCTCAGGAGGATGCCGAACATGCGACGCCCGAGAACGCGACGGTCGTGGGCTGACCGGCCACGAAGGCCGACACCCGACGCTGGATCATCAGGCAGCCTTGTCGGCGCGCAGCAGCTGGACCGGCGGCTTCAGGCCCTTCACGACCTCTCCGTCGATGCTCACTTCCTCGACCGTTTCCACGCCGGGCAGTTCGAACATCGTGTCCAGCAGAATGCCCTCCAGGATGGAGCGGAGGCCCCGCGCGCCGGTCTTGCGCTCGATCGCCCGCTTGGCGATTTCCGACAGCGCATCCTCGGTGAATGACAGCTTCACGCCCTCCAGCTCGAACAGGCGGGCATATTGCTTCGAGAGCGCGTTCTTCGGCTCAGTCAGGATCTTGATGAGGGCGGCCTCGTCCAGATCCTCCAGCGTGGCGATCACGGGCAGGCGGCCGACGAACTCGGGGATCAGGCCGAACTTCAGCAGGTCCTCGGGCTCGCAGTTGCGCAGCACCTCGCCGGCACGGCGCTCATCCGGCGCCGCAACATGCGCGCCGAAACCAATGGATTTGCCCTGCAATCTGTCGGAAATGATCCGGTCGAGACCGGCAAAGGCACCGCCGCAGATGAACAGGATGTTGGTGGTATCCACCTGCAGGAATTCCTGCTGCGGATGCTTGCGGCCACCCTGCGGCGGAACGCTTGCGGTTGTGCCTTCCATGATCTTCAGCAGGGCCTGCTGCACGCCCTCCCCGCTTACGTCGCGGGTGATGGAGGGGTTGTCGGCCTTGCGGCTGATCTTGTCTATCTCGTCGATGTAGACGATGCCTTTCTGGGCCCGTTCCACATTGTAATCGGACGCCTGCAACAGCTTCAGGATGATGTTCTCGACATCCTCGCCCACATAGCCGGCTTCCGTCAGCGTGGTGGCGTCGGCCATGGTGAAGGGCACGTCCAGGATACGCGCCAGCGTCTGCGCCAGCAGGGTCTTGCCGCAGCCGGTCGGCCCGACGAGCAGGATGTTCGACTTTGCCAGCTCCACCTCGGCACCCTTGGTGCCGTGCTGCAGCCGCTTGTAGTGGTTGTGCACCGCCACCGATAGGACCCGCTTGGCGTGCACCTGACCGATCACATACTGGTCCAGCACGTCCATGATTTCCCGCGGGGTCGGAACCCCGTCGCGGGTCTTCACCAGGGCGTTCTTGGTCTCCTCGCGGATGATGTCGTTGCACAGCTCGACACATTCGTCGCAGATGAAGACTGTGGGGCCCGCGATCAGCTTCTTCACCTCATGCTGGCTCTTCCCACAGAAAGAGCAGTAGAGGATGTTCTTGCCGTCGCCGCTGGATACCTTGGTCATGATCTCGCTTTCAGCCGCTGCGGGCAAGAGAGCCGCCGACGGCTTCCTAAAGTAGCGCGCAATTCCCCTGCCGCAAGTGCGAAAGGGATGAGCATCGATTCACTGCGGCAGGCAATCCGAATGAGATCACCGCCTCAAAGCCGAATTCGCCCGCCAATGCTGACACGGCTCTCCCCGGCTCAACGCCACGCCCGCTTGAACTCCGATCCCGGCAAGGCGTTCACCGACCGCGTGGCACTGGCGATCAAGCCGCCTTCAGCTCGCCTTCGGCGGGCGTTGGGCGCTTGTCCATCACCTCGTCCACCAGGCCGAACAGCTTGGCTTCCTCGGCCGACATGAACTTGTCGCGCTCCATCGCATTCTCGATTTCCTCGAGAGGCTTGCCCGTGAACTTGGCATAGAGGCTGTTCATGTGGGACCGGATGCGGATGATCTCGCGCGCCTGAATCTCGATGTCTGTTGCCTGCCCCTGCGCGCCGCCAGAAGGCTGGTGCACCATGATGCGGGCATTGGCGAGGCTTACGCGCATGCCGGGCTCGCCGGCCGCCAGCAGGAACGAACCCATGGAGGCTGCCTGGCCGATACAGACCGTGCCCACCTTGGGGCGGATATACTGCATCGTGTCATAGATCGCCATGCCCGATGTAATCACGCCGCCGGGCGAATTGATGTACATGAAGATGTCCTTCTTGGGGTTTTCCGCCTCAAGAAAGAGCAACTGGGCCACGATCAACGACGCCATATTGTCCTCGATCGGGCCGTTCACGAACACGATCCGCTCGCGCAGCAGGCGCGAGAAGATGTCGAACGAGCGCTCGCCGCGGCTCGACTGCTCGATGACGATGGGAACCAGGCCTCCCTGCGGTTGCAGGTTGGCGAAGGGGGCGCCCTCCGCGCTGTGCGCGGAAAACGAAGCGAAGGGGTCCATCCGGAACAGGTCACGATCCATTGCGTCTAAGTCGGCGCTCGCCTGCACGTCGTCAAGCCCCCGTTCCTGTCACAGCCCCCGTTCCTGTCACGGAATTGACCGGATTGTGCTTCTGCAGGAAGTCCTGCAGCGCCTGCAGGAATTCCAGCCGGTCGGCTTCGCGGCTGAAATAGTGATCGCCAAGCTTCTGCTCGATATAGATGACGTCTTTGCTGGCCGCCTTCAGCTTGTCGGCGAACAGCCGCGACTGGTTCACTGGCACCCGCTTGTCTTCCTTGCCGTGCACCAGCAGGATCGGGATGGTCACCTCGTCGGCATGGTACAGGGGCGAAACCAGCTTCAGGTCGGGTGCTTGCTGTTTGAACTTGTCCACCACGAAGCCGCCGCCCAGAAAGCGGCTGTCATAGGCGCGCAGCCGATCAAGATCCGACACACCCGCAAACGAGACCGCACAGCGATAAAGCTTCCCGTCGCGCTGGGCCGCGCGCATCGCGGCATAGCCGCCATAGGAGCCTCCGACCATGCACACGCGAGACGGGTCGGCGATGCCCTGCCCTGCCAGATGTGCGATGGCATCGTTCAGGTCATCCTGCATCTTCAGGCCCATTTCCCCATGTCCGGCATTGCCGAACCTGGTGCCGAACCCCGACGACCCGCGATAGTTGGGCTGGATCACGGCATAGCCGCGGTCGGCCATGAACTGGGCCCACCAGTCCCAGCTTTCCGAGTCCCGGGCCCAGGGGCCACCATGCGGCATCACGATCAGCGGCAGATTCTTCGCCGCGCGCCACTTGGGCAGGATCAGCACCGCGGGAATCTCCAGCCCGTCGCGCGCCTTGTAGCGGATGGTGCTGACCGGATGCAGCGCCGCCTTGATCCCGTCGTTCACCCAGGCAAAGGGCTTCATGGCGCCATCGGCCCTGTCGAGGATATAGTAGCGCCCCGGCTCGCTCGCGCTGCCGACATGGATCAGCAGGCGGATTTTGTCGCGACTCCACGATTGGATCTGCGCCCGCCTGCTGGGGCTGACCGCCTTGTCGAGCGAGGCCTGCAGCTCGGCGAACTCCGGATCCATCCAGTGCAGCCGCGGGGCGGTGTCGACATATTCGACCGCCATCACCCGGGTCTGGGCGGAATCGCTCCAAATGCCGTCGATGTCATAGCCCGGCACGCCGAACAGCTTCCGGCCCGTCTCCATGGTTGTCAGGTTGAATTCGTACAGGCTGGAAAAGCCTTCCTCGTCGTCCTGAATGACCAGCGGGGCGCCATCCGGAGGAAAAAGAACAGGCGACAGCAGGGCTTCGCCGCGGCGCGTGTTGGCGCGGTCAATCTCGCGGAACGGGGCGGTCTCACCCGCCCGATAGATCAGTTTGCGCTCCCGCCCAGTGTCGGACTGGCCCCACCCCATCCGCACGACACCATTGCCGTCGGCCGCCCAGTCCCAGATACCGATGCGCGAACCGGTGGAGCGCGAGATCGCGCCTGTGCCCACATCCACTTCGACAACCTCGGGATAGAAGCCGGTGGTTCCAGCAAAGATGGAGGTCTGCCGCGCGAGCAGCAACCGGGGTGATCCATCCCGTGCAATCCAGATCACATCGTCGGCACGCTGCGCCATTTTCTTGTCGTCCAGCAGCTTCAGCTGGCTGAGGTCGGACTTCACGCGCAGCAGGCGGGTGATATAGAATTCATCGCCTTCCAGGCGTGTGGTCGAGCCCAGGCCGGCGACCAGCCAGTCATCATTCACCCAGTTGAACCAGTTGATGTCCAGCCGGTCATTGCCGCGCGCGATCATGGGCTTGCGGCCATCGAGCGGCAGGATCGTCAGGAACTGTTCCCCGTTGGCAGCGATCCGCGCGGCGATGGCCTTTCCGCCCGGTGCCATTGCGGGATCCTGCAGGAACGGCAGCCGGGCAAAATCCGCGATCGGCTTGGGGCCCGTGGTCGTCGCTGTCGGCGGAGTCTGGGCCACGGTCGGCGGAACAATGGCTGCAGCACAGGCCAATACGAAGGCAGCTGCCGACAGGGGTGCCCGGAACAGGGGCATGGAAAGCCTCCTCCCTTTCAAACGCAACAGATTGAAACAACTGGCAGACTAGTAAATGAAAATCGGCGGCGCAAGACATGCCGAACAGCCGGAAACTACATCCGGAACGGAGGAGACTTCCGGTCTGCCGGCCACAGGTCTTGATAATGACGGGGCATGTCTGCCTTGCCATCAGCCTTAGGTTCGGCCCAGCGTGGCCAGAACATACGGTCGGGCCGCGCTGCGGCTGAGGCTGCGACTGCTGATGCCGTCCTGCCGGCACTGGCAGAGGCTTCGCGGCGGACGGGGGTGCCGTTCGAAGCGCTGTTCAACACGGCCCGGCTGGAATCCGGCTTCAACCCCCAGGCGCGGGCCCGTACATCCTCGGCCACGGGGCTGTTCCAGTTCATCGATTCAACCTGGCTCGACACGGTTGCGCGGCATGGCGCGCGCTACGGCCTGAACCCCACGACCAAGGCAGAGGCGCTGGAGCTTCGCCGTGATCCACTTGCGGCAAGCCTGATTGCTGCCGCGCACATGGCCGACAATGCGGGGAAGCTGGCAGCCGAAACCGGCAGAGCGGCCGGCCAGGTCGAGCTTTACCTTGCCCATTTCCTGGGCGCCGGCGGCGCGGCGCGCTTTCTGGAGCGGCTTGCAACCGATCCCGGGGCATCGGCCGCCGATCTGATGCCGTCGGCCGCACGGGCAAATCGCAGGATCTTCTTCACAAAAGGCGCTCCGCGCCGCCTGGGTGAAGTCTATGACCTACTCGCCAGGCGGATGGGCGGCGGCGCGCCCGCCGCCAGTCCCGGCGGCACCGCCCTTGCCGTCGCCGGCCGCCAGCAGGCCATGGATGCGCCTCCGGGCGTAGATGCTGCCCCGGTCTCGCCGGATGCCGCCCTGAAGGCGGCTCGGCTTGCCTATCTGCTGCTGACGGATCTCGGGGCCTGATCGGTGCCTGCGCCGACACGATTCCTGTCGTCGGGGCGAACGGGCCCTTTCCTCAGCCAGGCGATGCTGCCAACCGCGATGCTGCTGATCGTGCTGCTGATGGTCGTGCCGGTGCCCGCGCTGATGCTCGATGTCTTTTTCGTCGCCAATATCCTGCTGTCACTGGTGATGCTGATGCTGGTGTTGCAGGCATCGCGCCCGCTCGATTTTTCCGCCTTTCCCACCATCCTGCTGGTCGCAACGCTGTTTCGCCTTTCGCTGAATGTCGCCTCCACGCGCGTGGTGCTGGTTGCCGGGCACGAGGGGACGGACGCTGCCGGCAAGGTGATCGAGGCATTCGGTGCGGTCCTGATCGGCGGCAATTTCGTGGTCGGGCTCATCGTGTTTGTGATCCTGATGATCGTGAACCTGGCGGTTATTGCCAAGGGTGCCGGTCGAGTGTCCGAGGTGTCGGCGCGCTTCACGCTGGACGCCCTGCCCGGCAAGCAGATGGCGATCGATGCAGATCTGAACGCCGGCATGCTGTCGCCAGACGAAGCCCGGGTGCGGCGCGGCGAAGTGGCTGCCGAGGCGGATTTCTATGGCTCGATGGACGGCGCTTCCAAGTTCGTGAAGGGCGACGCGGTCGCCGGCATCCTGATTCTGATGGTCAACATAGTGGGTGGACTGGTCATCGGCCTTGTCAGCCACGACCTGTCGTTCGCGGAAGCCGCCGATCTCTATATCCTGCTGTCGATCGGGGACGCGCTGGTCGCGCAGATCCCTGCCCTTCTGCTGTCGATCGCGGCGGCAATCCTGGTGACGCGCAATGCGGAGGACAAGGGCCTCACCGCGCAGATCGGCGGGCAGTTCGCGCGACCGGCGGCCTGGTGGCCGGCTGCCGGTGTGCTGGGGGCAATGGGGCTGGTGCCGGGCCTGCCGACTTCTGTGCTGCTGCCCGCAGCCGGGGTTGCCGCGGTCATCGGGTGGCGGTTGTCCCGGCAATCGGCACCGCAGCCGCCGATGCCGGATGCCCAGCCAGCCCCGCAGGCGGCAATCGACTGGAGCGAGGTGTCGGATTCGGCGCCCGTGCTGCTGGAGATCGGCTATGGGCTGATTCCGCTGGTCGACGAAAGCGGCCCGCTCATGACCCGGATCACCGGCATCCGCCGGCAGCTGTCGCAGGAACTCGGGTTCGTGATTCCGATGGTTCGGGTCCGCGACAATCTGGGGCTGCCGCCCCAGGCCTATCGGATCAGCATTGCCGAGGAGCCTGCCGGCCAGGGGGAGGCCTGGCCCGCCGATCTGCTGGCCCTGGAAGCTGAGCCGGTGCTGTCCGAGATAAGTGGCCGCTCGGTGCGCGACCCGGCGTTCGGCATGTCCGCGCGCTGGATAGACCCGGCGCTTGAGGGGGAGGCCCTGGCCGCCGGCTATACGGTTGTCGATTGTGCAACCGTTGTAGGAACACATCTCTATAAGCTGCTGAAGGAAAGAAGCTTCATTCTGTTCGGGCAGGACGACATGCAGGGCCTTCTGGATGCGTTGGCCACCCGGCATCCGCAGCTGGCGGCGAGCCTGTCGCCCAAGACCATTCCCCTGTCGCTGACCACCGAAACGGTCCGTGCCCTTCTGGAAGAGGGGGTAAGCCTGCGCGGTTTCTCGCGGATCGCGGCTGCCCTGTCGCAGCATGCGCCGGCCATCGGCGATCATGCGCAGCTGGTGGAGGCTGTCCGCGCGCGGATCGGCGGGCTGATCGTTGCCGGCCTTGTCGGCGAGGCAGGGGATCAGGCGCTGCATGTGATCGCGCTGGCGCCGGGGCTGGAGCAGCTTCTGGTGGCAGCACAGCGCGCCGCGCCGGGCACGGAATATCCCTTCGAACCGGGCCTGGGCGGGCGGCTGGTGGACGCCATCGCCGTTGCCGCCGCGGGCCCGCTGGCGGTTGGCATGCCGGTCGCGCGGGTTCCCCACCCCAGGCCGCGGCGTGCCCTGTGGCGCCTTCTGCGAATCCGCCCGGCGATCCCGGTCCTCGCCTTCCCCGAACTTCAGGACAATCGCGCAATAGAGGTCGTCGCCGTCGTTGGCGAAGAGCTTGTCGGCGCTGCGTTGGAGAAAGTCTGATGGACGCACGTGCCGCCAACGCCCTGGGGCTTTATGGATTCGGTTCGCGGCCGCAGCCCGATCCGGATCGGCTGGTGCGGACGCATATGCCGCTGGTCCGCAAGATCGCCTGGCACACCCATGCCCGGGTCTCGACCGCGCTGGACATCGAGGAACTGGTGCAGACCGGCATGGTGGCGCTGATCGAGGCCGCCCGCAATTTCGAGGATCGGGGACAGGCGGTCTTTTCCACCTATGCCAGCGTCCGGATCCGGGGCGCCATGATCGATTCCCTGCGCAAACATGCCACTATGTGCCGGTCGGCACTGCGCAAGCGACGTGAACTGAACGCCGCGCGCGATCAGCTGGCCGGCAACCTGGGGCGCATGCCCACGCACGAGGAGCTGTCACGCGAGATGGAGGTCTCTGAGGACGAGCTGCGCGAGATACTGAGCGCAACGCAGGGCGTTCGCTATGAGTCCATGGACGAGGTCTATTCCGATCACAGCATCTGGTTCGCATCAGACGAACCGGACGCGTTCGACGCCTTGACCAGCAGCGACATGCGCCAGGCGATTGCAGCCGCCATCACCGACCTGCCCGAGCGGGAAGCCATAGTGTTGCAACTCTATTTCGTCGAGGAACTGAACCTGGAAGAGATCGGCCAGACGCTTGGCGTCGGCGCTGCGCGGGTCTGCCAGATCAAGAAGGTTGCACTTGATAAACTTCGCAGGCGACTGGGGGGTTGGGAAAAAGCGTGAATTGCCGCTGATGAAACCACGTGACGCATAGGGCCCTGGCGTCATCGACGCTGGGGTATTTCTTTGTGCCTGGCGGATAGTCGTCCGGGGCTTCGACTGCCCTGGTTTCATTGCAGCAGGTTGCCTGTTCCTGTCAGCTGGCGTCGGCGGTCCGCCGAAAGGTCATGAAAGTCATGGATGTACAGGTGCGTGCGCGCAGGCGCGTTGCACGGAATGGGGCCTGTAGGACAGAGGCGTTTCACGGGGTTCAACAGGAGAAAGAGCAAGTCGGGAGGCTGGCAGATTTCGGGACTGTAGGACAGGTTATGTTTGGCGGGGCGTTTGGGGCACCAGGCGCGCCATGCGGCACATAGATTCTGTGCCTTAGGGTCCAGACTCGGTCATAGCCAGAAGGCGATGGCGTCGGCGAGGTGGACTGCGGATAAGAAGTTTCGGGCGAGCTTATTGTAGCGGGTGGCCACGCGGCGGAAGTCCTTGAGACGGCAGAACATGGCCTCGACCCGCCAGCGGTCTTTGTAGCGCCGCTCGTCGTACTGGATCGGCCGCTTGCGGTTGCGGCGGCCGGGGATGACCGGGATGGTGTCCTGGGCCTATGGTGTCCTGGGCCTATGGTGTCATGGGCCTATGGTGTCATGGGCCTTGAGCGTGGCGCGCAGCTTGTTGGCGTCATAGCCGCGGTCGGCGATCAGCCGCCTGCATCGGACGGCATCGGCGACGAGCAGATCGGCGCCCCGGATGTCGGAGGTGTTGCCCGGTGTCAGGACGAGGCGGAGTGGCCGCCCGATGACGTCCACGAGCGCATGGACCTTGGTTGTACGACCGCCCCGAGAGACGCCGATGGCGTTTTTTCGCCCCCCCCCTTTTGCCCCACCGGCGCACTGGTGGACCTTGATGTAGCTGCTGTCGATTTGGGCGGTTTCGGCGATCCATCCCTCCTCGGTCAGCGCCGAGAGGATGCGGGTCCAGATGCCCCGCCGGCTCCACCGGTTCCAACGGTTGTAGACCGTCGTCGTAGGGCCATACTC
This sequence comes from Sandaracinobacter sp., assembly GCA_046316515.1. GTDB lineage: Bacteria > Pseudomonadota > Alphaproteobacteria > Sphingomonadales > Sphingomonadaceae > Sandaracinobacteroides. The sequence goes on from JBKDAC010000464.1 coordinate 13,690, forward strand.
AGGCGGCACATCGGCCCAGCGGCAGCCGCTCTTCAGCACGTGGATGATGCCCGAGATTACCCGCCGGTCGTCCACCCGCCGCGCCCCGGGCTGGTTCTGCGGCAGATGCGGCGCGATTGCGGCCCACGCTTCATCGGACAACCAGAACAGCGATCGCGACATCCAGGAGACTCCTCGTCAATAGGAGACCCACTGAATCAGCACATCCACCAGGAAACAAGAGGCTGATTGGGTATGGACCTAAGGCCATAATGGCCGCAGGGAAGCCCATTTTTCCGCCACTATGCCGTTAACTTTTGGCCGTATGCGTTATGGCCGCAACCCCTGTTGCTGGTGCATATCGTGCTTGAAAAATGACCGCGTGGTTGGGTGACCGCCATCGGCTTGCGGTCCGAAGACTACGGCACATATTCACTGCGCAGGACGAAGCCGTCGATCATCTACAAGCGCACCGGTAACCTTCGCGCGGTTCAGATTCTTCTGGGCCCCGCCAAGATGGAGACAACAACGTGAGCGATGCTACACTGAGGGGTTGGCCCATTGCAGATATAAGCAACTATTTAACTCACCGGGCACAATGCACATGCGTCAATGGAATAACAGGGAATGCGAAACGCCCTGCTCACTTGCCCCTCAGCTCCGCAGGACATTCGGCCCGGCATAGCGCGCGCTCTCGCCCAGCTCGGCTTCGATCCGCAGCAGCTGGTTGTACTTTGCAAGCCGGTCCGAGCGGCTGAGCGACCCCGTTTTGATCTGCCCGCAGTTGGTTGCCACCGCCAGGTCGGCAATGGTCGAATCCTCGGTCTCGCCAGACCGGTGGCTCATCACCGAGGTGTAGCGGGCGCGATGCGCCGTATTCACGGCCTCCAGCGTTTCCGACAGCGATCCGATCTGGGTCACCTTCACCAGGATGCTGTTCGCAACCCCCTTGGCGATCCCGTCGCGCAGCCGCGCGGGATTGGTGACGAACAGATCATCGCCCACCAGCTGCACCTTCTGCCCGATGCGATCGGTCAGGGCCTTCCAGCCCGCCCAGTCGTCCTCGCTCATGCCGTCCTCGATCGAAACGATCGGGTAGCGCGCCGTGAGGTCCGCGAGAAAGGCCGCCATTTCGTCAGATGAGAGGGTCCGGCCCTCGCCTGCCATGTGGTAGGCGCCGTCCTTGAAGAACTCGGTCGAGGCACAGTCGAGTGCCAGCACGACATCCGCGCCGGCCTTGTAACCCGCAGTGTCGATCGCCTGCAGGATGACGTCCAGCGCTTCGGTCGCGCTCGACAGATTCGGCGCAAAGCCGCCCTCGTCGCCCACGGCCGTCGACAGCCCGCGCGCGTGCAGGGTCTTCTTTAACGTATGAAAGATCTCCGCACCCCAGCGCAGACCTTCAGAAAAGGTCTCAGCTCCCACCGGCATGATCATGAATTCCTGGAAGTCTATGGGATTGTCGGCATGGGCGCCGCCGTTGATGATGTTCATCATCGGCACGGGCAGCAGCCGCGCTGCGGTGCCCCCGACATAGCGGTAGAGCGGCAGCCCCCGCGCGTCGGCGGCTGCCCGCGCAACTGCAAGGCTGACCCCCAGGATCGCATTGGCACCCAGGCGCCCCTTGTTGGGCGTGCCGTCCAGGGCGATCATCTGGGCGTCGACATGCTCCTGCTCCTCGGCCTCAAGCCCGATCAGTGCGTCCGAGATTTCGCCATGGACGGCGGCGACCGCCTGGCGGACGCCCTTGCCCAGATAGCGATCCTTCTCGCCGTCGCGCCGTTCGACAGCTTCATGGGCGCCGGTCGAGGCGCCGGACGGCACGGCTGCCCGCCCCAGGCTGCCGTCCTCCAGGATGCAGTCGACCTCGATCGTCGGGTTACCCCGGCTGTCGAGGATTTCGCGGGCGATCAGGTCGACTATGGCAGTCATGATGGCTCCTGTACTCGTGTCTTTGGTGTTGCTCGGCGCTTGCGTGCATGTTTGGCGCTTACAGGGGCTCAGCCCCACAATTCAACCTCGGGCGGTTCTACGTCGCTGCCATGGAAGCGCAGCCCGGCCGGGCGATCCTTCGCAAGCAGAAGCGGCCCGTCGAGATCGGCGAACTGGCCCTGCATCGCCGCCACGAAGGCCGGCGCGATTCCCAGCGAGGTGGACAGCATGCATCCGGTCATCACGCCGAGCCCCCGGTGGCGTGCCGCATGGATCAGGGCGAGCGCCTCTGTCAGGCCACCGCACTTGTCGAGCTTCACATTGATGAACCGATAGCGGCCGACGACGTCCCCCAGCTCTGCCCGGCTGTGCAGGCTTTCATCCGCACACAGGGGCACGGGCGAGCGCACATGCTGCAGATCCGCATCGGAACCCGCGGGCAGCGGCTGCTCGATCAGCTCGACATTCAGGCTATGTAGGTGAATAGATAGTCTTTCAATATCAATATTTTGCCAACTTTCATTCGCATCCACTATCAGCCGTGAATTCGGCGCTGCAGCCCGCACGGCCGCCACGCGTTCGGCATCGCCCTCGCCCCCCAGCTTCAGCTTCAGAAGCTCCCGCCCGGCGGCCGCACTGGCGGCCTCGGCCATGGTGCCGGGATCGCCCAGGCTGATGGTATAGGCCGTCAGCATCGGACGTGGGGCCGGCAGGCCGGCGATGTCCCACACGCGCCTGCCCGCCTGTTTCGCCTCCAGGTCCCACAGGGCCGAATCGATAGCGTTACGGCCAGCGCCGGGCGGCAGCAGGTCCAGCAGGTCGGCCCGCGATGCGCCAGCGGCCAGCGAATCGGCGATCCGGTCCGCCGACGCCATGGCCAGTTCGATGCTGTCGCCCTTGTAGTAGATTGGCGTCCCCTCGCCGCGTCCGACGCGCCCGCCCTGCGTGATTTCGGCAACCAGCACATCGACATGGTGCTTGGTGCCCCTGGCGATCACGAAGGGGTGGGCTGTTTCCCAGCGCTCGGTGCGCACGACGAGTTTCCGCATGAACCCCGCCTAGCGCCGCGGCGGGCCCGCCGCTAGGGTGCAGCGATGGAACTGAGGGAGCGCGCCAGGCAGGCTTCACACCGGTTGCGACGGGATGCTCACATGCTGTGGCTTGCCGCACGCGACGGTCGGACTCCCCTGCCCGCCAAGCTGGTCGCCGGACTGGTCGCCGCCTATGTCCTGTCGCCCATCGACCTGATTCCGGATTTCGTGCCGATCCTGGGCCTGCTGGACGAGCTGGTCATCGTGCCGCTGGGCCTGTTCGTGGCAGTCCGGCTGGTCCCCGCCGGCTTGATGGACGAGTTCCGGGCACAGGCCGACACGGCAGTCGAACAGCCGGTCAGCCGCACGGGGGCGGCCCTAATCATCCTGATCTGGGCTGGAATTGGCGCCTTTCTGTCGCTGCAGCTCTGGGCCCTGAGATACTGGTAGGAGAAACGCCTGTGGCCGACGACAAGCCCGAGGAGCAGATCGAGCTGGATCCGGTGGTTGTCGTCGCGCGGATCACCACGCTTGAGATGCTGGTGCGGCAAATGATGGTGGTGCAGCTGCGCCTTCTGGCCGAGCGCGGGCATATCGAGCTGACGCCGGCCTATGTGCAGAGCCTGGCGAATGCCTATGCCGAAAAGGTGGACGAATCCACCATTATCGAGAGCAATTCGGCCGACGTGAACTATGCCTTCAAGCTGAATGTGCTGCACCAGATGGAGCGATTCTTCGACGAGATTGGGGCCCATCTGAAGGAAAATCCCTGACCGGCTTCTGCATTACGAACATCACAACCGCCATGCATGCCGGCCGGGGAGGAATGGCGGGGCTTTCCAGCCGCAGATGCCGCTGCTAGAGGGCGCTTCCCACGCCCATACCCGGCTGTTTCGCGGGGCCCGATGGCGGAGTGGTGACGCAGAGGACTGCAAATCCTTGCACGCCGGTTCGATTCCGGCTCGGGCCTCCATTTGCCGGATTTTCCCTCGCTTGGATTCCCTTCCCCGCTGATGCGACCGCCTGCACGCTGCGCGCGGCCATCCCGCAACAGCCGCGCGGGCATCCCGCAACAGCCGCACGTGCACACCGCGTTCGGCGGCATTCCACAGCGCTTCGAACAGCAGCAGCCCCGCCTGCCCGGCAGCCAGTCAATTGGCCCGTTCCAATCCTGAGGCGGCGATGGCTGCCTGGTGGATTGCGGCCATTTCGGGTGCCCCCTTCCCCACCAGCCAGCTTCCGCCGACGCACAGCACCGCCTCTTCGGCCAGCCATTCGGGCGCCGAAGCGAGAGTGATGCCACCGGTCGGGCAGAAACGGGCCTGCCGGAATGGCGCAGCCAATGCCCTCAGGGCCTTCAGGCCGCCGGCTGCTTCTGCCGGAAAGAATTTGAAGCGATCGAGGCCAAGGTCCAGGCCGCGCATGATGTCGCCTGCGGTCGCGACGCCGGGGAGAAAGGGAATCTCCCGGTCGCGGGCGCTGTGGGCGAGCTTTTCGGTTAGCCCGGGCGAAACGATGAATTCGGCGCCCGCCGCGATTGCGGCATCGAGATCGCGGCAATTGAGGACAGTGCCGGCGCCCACGATGGCACCGGGAACCTGCTTCATTGCCTGGATCACGTCCAGCGCGGCCGCCGTGCGAAGCGTAACCTCCAGAACCCTGAGACCACCCGACACCAGAGCTTCGGCAATCGGAATGGCATGTGCCACATGATCCACCACCAGCGCCGGAATGACCGGGCTGGTCCGCATGATCGTCTCGATAGGCTTCATGACTCCCCCGCGGCAAAGAAGGCGGCTGCCGCGCCCAGAAGGCCCGGCTCCGGATGTGTGATCCTGAGGATTGGAAGCTCCGCCATACGGGCCTCGAACCGGCCCTTCGCCATGAAACGGGCGTGAAACCCCGACATCGGCAGCAGATGCTGCACGCGCGGCAGCATGCCGCCGGCCATCACCACGGCATCGGCCCCCTGGGCCAGCGCCAGGTCGCCGACAATGCTGCCCAGTGCCAGGCACCAGCGATCAAAGGCCGCCTCGGCCAGAGGGTCCTTCTCGACCAGGGCGGCTTCCCACAGGGCCTTGTCGTCGCGCGCGGGCACCGCCCGGCCCTCGATCACGGCCAGCGCCGAAAGGATGTTGGCTAGCCCGGGGCCCGCCACGACGCGCTCCACCGATACGCGGCGGAAGCGGGCGCGCAGATGGCCGAGCAGCATGTCCTCCAGGCTGTCGAGCGGGGCAAAATCGACATGCCCGCCTTCGGTCGCAATGACCCGCGGCTGCGCGCCCGTCAGCAGAATTGCCACGCCAAGGCCGGTGCCCGGGCCGATGACGCTGACGACGCCGTTGGCTGGCAGGTTGCGGCCCGGGCCGGCCAGATGGGCGAGATCGTCGGGCCCGCAGACGGCGACGGCATGGGCGACCGCCGCGAAGTCATTCACCAGCAGCGCGGAGTCCAGCCCCAGCCGCTCAGCCGTCATCGCCGGGCGGATCACCCAGGGATTGTTGGTCAACTTCAGCAGCTCGCCCTCGACCGGCGCTGCCACCGCGATCGCCGCATGGCGCGGAACAGGGCGGCCCAGCCCCTCGCGATAGGCCTCGAATGCGGTCTGCAGGCTGGCGTGGTTCGCGACCGTCAGCTTGGTGGCATCGGATAAGGTGATACGCCCATCACCATGGCGCGTCGCGATCGCGAACCGGCAGTGGGTCCCGCCGATATCTGCTGCCACCAGCTCCATCACAGGCCCGCCGCCGCCAGGATAGGCGAGGCGCCCAGCTCGGCGGCGTCGCTGGCCTGCCGGAACAAGGCAAACAGCTCGCGGCCCGTTCCATCCGCGTCCTCAGGTGGCGCGGCCGGTTCGCGCGCGGTGAATTCCGCTTCGTCCACAAGCACATCTATCCGGCCCGAATGGGCGCAGAGCTTGATGATGTCGCCGTCGCGCACGCGGGCGAGCGGGCCGTTGGCGCCATTGCCGTCTGCCAGTGCCTCGGGGCTCATGTGAATGGCGGCCGGCACCTTGCCGCTGGCGCCCGACATGCGCCCGTCGGTGACGAGCGCGACGCGGTGGCCGCGATCCTGCAGCACACCGAGCGGCGGAGTCAGCTTGTGCAGTTCGGGCATGCCGTTGGCGCGCGGGCCCTGGAAGCGGACGACGACCACCACGTCGCGGTCCAGCTCGCCCGCCTTGAAGGCAGCGTTCACCTCAGCCTGGTCGGAAAAGACGCGGGCCGGGGCCTCGATCGTCCAGCGCGACGGGTCCACCGCGCTTGTCTTGAACGTGCCACGTCCCAGATTGCCCTGCACCAGCCGCATGCCGCCATCGGGGCGGAACGGGGCGGAAACGGGGCGCAGGATGCTGTCGTCACGGGTTTCGGCGGGCGCGGGCTGCCAGACCAGGCGGTCGCCATCGAGCGCGGGTTCGCGGGCGTAATCGGCAAGGCTGGAGCCGGCGACGGTGAGGATGTCGGCATGCACCAGCCCGGCGTCGAGCAGTTCGCGGATGGTGAAGGCCATGCCGCCCGCCGCATGGAAATGGTTTACGTCGCCCTGCCCCGACGGATAGACATTGGCGATCATCGGCACGACGGCCGACAGCCGGTCCATATCCTCCCAATCGAGGAGGATGCCGGCCGCGCGCGCGATTGCCGGCAGGTGGATGGCGTGGTTGGTGGAGCCGCCCGTGGCAAGCAGGCCGACGACCGCGTTCACGATCGCCTTTTCGTCGATGCAGCGGCCCAGCGGGCGGTAATCCGCGCCCTCCCAGCCGATTGCGGCCAGCCGGTGCACGGCCGCGCGGGTGAGTTCCTGGCGGAGCTTGGTGCCGGGGTTCACGAAGGCAGCGTTCGGCATGTGGAGCCCCATCAGCTCCATCATCATCTGGTTGGAATTGGCGGTGCCATAGAAGGTGCAGGTGCCCGGGCTGTGATAACTCTGGCTTTCTGCCTCGAGCAGTTCGTCCTTGCCCACCTTGCCCTCGGCGTGGAGCTGGCGGATGCGCTGTTTTTCCTTGTTGGGCAGGCCCGACGGCATCGGCCCGCCAGGGATCAGGATGGTGGGCAGATGGCCGAAGCGCAAGCCCCCGATCAGCAGGCCGGGCACGATCTTGTCGCAGATGCCCAGCATCGCGACGCCTTCGAACATGGCGTGGGAGAGGCCGACCGCGGCTCCAAGGGCGATGGTGTCGCGGCTGAAGAGGCTGAGCTCCATGCTGCTCTGGCCTTGCGTGACGCCGTCGCACATGGCCGGAACCCCGCCGGCGACCTGGGCGGTGGCGCCCACTTCGCGGGCGTATATCTTCATCTGTTCGGGATAGCGGCCATAAGGCTGGTGCGCCGACAGCATGTCGTTGAAGGCGGTGATGATCCCGATGTTGAACGCCTTGCCGGCGCGGATCGTGGCCTTGTCGCCTTCGGCGGCGGCAAAGCCGTGCGCCAGGTTCGAACAGGAGAGCGCCGTGCGGTTCAGGCCCTTGTCCCGTTCGCGCGCGATCAGGTCCAGATAGCGACCGCGGGGGCCGCGCGAGCGGTCGATGATGCGGGCTGTGACGGCTTCGACTGTGGGGTTCAGGGGCATGGGGTCACTCGTTTCTGCCCGGTCACGGGCACCAGTGGATGTCGATGGCCTGCGACGTGTCGGCGAGCAGACGCCCGATGGGGTATTTCGATCCGGCGCCGTCTTTCAGCGCCTTTTCCAGCACCTTGCGCTTGTCGGCGCCAGTGATCTGGATCAGCACTGCGCGCGCCGACACGATGGCGGATTTCGTCAGGGTGACGCGCGCGACGGGCGCTTCGGGCGGCAGCGGATCGGGGGTGACACCGACCGCCCGGTGGGGGGCGGTCAGGGCGGTGTCGAGGTCGGGGCCGGGGAAGATGGAGGCGGTGTGACCATCAGCGCCCATGCCCAGCCAGACAAAATCGAGCGGCCAGTGCACGGCCTGCAGGCGGGCGTCGGCGGCCTTGCCGGCCTCTGCCACGGGAAGGTCGCCGCCGGTCAGCGGCAGCACGCGGGCGCCCAGCGGCAGGAAGCGTTCAGCGAGCATGCGGACGTTGGACAGCTTGTCCTGCACCGGCACAAGGCGATCATCGGTGGGGACAATGGTGACGTCCTTCCACTTGAGCTTTGCCTTCTTCAGCAGATCGAGCGCGGCAAGCGGCGTGTTGCCGCCCGGGAAGGCCACGATCGCGTCGCCGCGCGCATCCAGAGCGCTTTCGATCACGAACTGCGCATCGCCGGCAACGGCTTCGGCCAGCTCTTCGGCCGAGTCATAGTCCCACCATTCCGCTTCGATCATTGACATCTCTCCTTCGAAGCGGGGCGCTTAATCATTCCAGCTGGCATTGTCGCGCTCGATCAGCGCGATTGCGGCGGACGGGCCCCAGCTGCCGGCGGTGTAGGGGCGCGGGTCCTGGCTGTTTTCGGCCCAGCCCTTGCGAATGCCGTCGACGAAGGCCCATTGGGCCTCGACCTCGTCGCGGCGGACGAACAGGGTCTGGCGGCCCTCGATGAGGTTCAAGAGCAGCTGTTCATAGGCGATGCGGCGACGGGTGTCGGCAAAGGCGTCCTGGGCGGCGATGTCGAGCGCGACCGGGCGGAGCGAGATGCCGCCGCGCGACAGGCCGGGCACCTTGGACATCAGCTGCAGCTGGATATTCTCTTGCGGTTGCAGGCTGATGAGAAGGCGGTTGGGCTGAAGGCCCTTCACGCTGTCGCCGAAGATGGAGTGGGGCACGTCCTTGAAGGCGATCAGGATTTCGGACTTGCGGGCAGCAAGGCGCTTGCCGGTGCGCAGGTAGAAGGGCACGCCCTTCCAGCGCCAGTTGTCCACATGGGCCTTCAGCGCGACGAAGGTTTCGGTGCCCGACGCGCGGCCGAGCTCGTCGGCATAGCCCTTGACGGCCACGCCGCCGACGGCGCCCGCCGCATATTGGCCCGTCACGCTGTGGGTGGCGACGGAGCGGCCGTCGATGGGGCGGAGCGAGTTCAGCACCTTCACCTTCTCGTCGCGCACCGCGTTTGCCGAGAAGTGGCTGGGCGGTTCCATCGCGACGAGGGCGAGGAGCTGGAGCATGTGGTTCTGCACCATATCGCGCAGCGCACCGGCACTGTCGTAGAAATCGACCCGGCCCTCAAGCCCGACGGTTTCGGCGACCGTGATCTGGACATGGCGGATCCAGTCGGAGCGCCATTGCGGTTCGAAGAGGACGTTGGCAATGCGCAGCGCCATCAGGTTCTGGACCGTTTCCTTGCCCAGATAATGGTCGATGCGGAAGATCTGCTGCTCGGTGAAGGCGGCGGCGACGGCGTCGTTGATTTCGGCCGAGGAGGCAAGATCGGTGCCGAGCGGCTTTTCGAGGCCGATGCGGACATTGGGGCCGGCGAGGCCTGCGCCGGCGAGGCCCTGGATCGTCGCCTTGAACAGCGAGGGGGCGGTCGACAGGAAGATGCTGATCGACTGGTCTTCCGGGCAATCGCCCGTGCCGCAGGCGGCCTGGGCCAGGCGGCGGTAACCCGACATGTCGGTGGCATCGAGCTGCACATAGCTGAGCTGGCGCAGGAAGGCCTCGGCGCGGGCGGCATCCCCCAGGCCGGCGGCCACATGGGGGGCGAGCGCCTCGGACGCCATGGCGCGGAAGGCGGCATCATCCAGTTGCGAGCGGGCGGTGCCGACGATGCGGACGTCGCCGGCCAGCAGCCCGTCAATCGACAGGCCATAGAGCGAGGGCAGCAGCATGCGGCGCGACAGGTCGCCCGTGACACCGAAGAGAAGAACGGCAGTCATGTGGCAGTCCTAGCAACAGACGGCGACAAGGCCAGCCTTGAATATGATTGCATTCGCCTGCCGGGCCACAGCTAAAGCGCGCGGAAGCGGATGGCGAGGCCGCCGCCGGGACCCATCCGTACCGGCATACGGTCGGCCACAGTGACCGTACGGCGGCTGATGGCGATACGGGCGCGCGCATTGGTGCGGAAATCGGAGTCGGGCCCATCGGCATTTATCTGTGCCTCGTAGCGGCGGCCAGGCTCAAGGAAGCCCAGCGGCAGGTCGAAGCGGCGTTCCGTGTCGTCGGTACCGGCGAGCTGATGGGTTTCGGCCCAGTCCGCGGGCACATCCATGATGAATTTGAACGCATCAGGATGCTTCGCGTAATTCTCTGTCAGGTCGGCCGCCATCTGGATGGGGCTGTAGATCAGCACATGAAGCGCGAGCTGGCGGGCCCGCCTATCCAGCCGAGCCGCCGCCCACCACCAGCACATGGCGGATCCACCGGTCGTGTGCATGTGCCGCTTCGTCGCGCATTCCCGTTCCGCCCGCCTTGTTGTCTGCCCCCCTTTTGCCGCCGCACCGGGTGCGCGGCAATGGCTGCGCGCTGCCGCACCCCCTGTGAGGGGCTTGTTGCTGCCTGTCCTTCCATCAGCAGATGTTGCGAGCAGCGCGGGGCTTGGGTAACAGACGACCATATTCGGCCGTAACTTGCCCGGCTGCACCGCTTGTACTTTCAAGGGACCCGACGCTTTGGCATCCGCCTTTTCCGCCTCTCCGCTCGCTGCACGCGAAGCCATGATCGACAGTCAGCTGAAGCCCTGCGGCGTGGTCTCGCCGCGCACGGTCTCGGCCTTCTTTGCCGTGGCGCGCGAGGATTTCGTGCCCCAGGTCCGCCGGGCGTTGGCCTATGTCGATGCGCCTCAGCCGCTTGGTGGCGGTCGCGAGCTGCTGGCGCCGCTGAGCCTGGGCCTGCTGGTGGAGAATGCCGCCGTCCAGCCCGGCGAACGAGCGCTGGTGGTGGGGGCCGGCACCGGCTATTCGGCGGCGATTCTGGCCCATATGGGGGCAAAGGTTACCGCGCTCGAATCCGACTCTGCGCTTGCCGAAGCCGCCCGTGGGGTGCTTGGCAGCAACCCGAACATCCAGGGCGTCGAAGGCCCGCTGGAAGGCGGAGCACCTGCGGGTGCGCCCTACGACCTCATCCTCATCGACGGGGCAGTCGAACTGCTGCCCCCCGATTTGATCGCCCAGCTGGCCGAGGGGGGCCGACTGGTTGCGATCCAACATGGCAGCGATGGTGTCAGCCGCGCCGCCAGAGGCCTCAAGCGCGCGGGGATCGTGCCGCTGGAGCCCTTTGGCGAAGCGGCGGCCAGCATCCTGCCGCCCTTCCGGAGGGCCCCTGCCTTCCGTTTCTGAAAGCCCCCTTATGCGATACCTTTTCCTGATCGCCGCTGCCGTCATTGCGGTGCCCGCTTTTGCTGAAACCCTGCCGGACGCCATCGCGGCGGCCTATTCCGCCAACCCACAGGTGGCGGCCGCCCGCGCGCAGCTGCGGCAACTGGACGAAGGCGTGCCGATCGCCTGGGCAAGCAAGCTGCCTTCGGTGAACACGCGCCTGCTCTTTGCCCAGGATCTCAGCCCTTCGTTCGGCAATTTGGGTCAGACCTGGCAGGCCGGCGTCTCCATCAACCAGGCGATCTGGCAAGGTGGCCGGCTGCGCAGCAACGTGGCCATCGCGACCGCCCGGGTGGAGGCGGCGCGCGCACGCCTGATTGCGCAGGAATATCGGGTGATCGTGCAGACCGTGACCGCCTATGCGGATGTGCTGCGCACGGCCGAATCCGTCCGCCTGAACGCAAATCAGGTAAAGGTGCTGCAGCAGCAGCTGCGCGCGTCGCGCGACCGGTTCGAAGTGGGCGACCTGACGCGCACCGACGTGGCGCAGTCCGAAGCGCGGCTGGCGGCGGCCGAAGCGAACCTGATGGTCGCCCGGGGGCAGGAAGTGCAGGCCCAGCAGGCGTTCGAGCGGCTTGTGGGTCGGCCGCCCAAGGATCTGGCCCCCCTGCCCGCGCCCCCGCCGCAGCCCGCCAACATGGACGAGGCGCGCGAGATGGCGCTGAGCACCAACCCCGACCTGACGGCCGCGCGGCTGGACGAGAAGGTGGCTGAGGGCGATGTGCGCCTTGCCAAGCAACAGCGGGCACCATCCGTTGGGGTCGAAGCGCAAGGTGCCTATACCCGCGCGACGGGTCCCTTCTTCGGCATCTCGGGCTTTGTGCCGCGGCTGCAGGTGACGGCGACGATGCCGCTGTACACGGGCGGGCTGATCGCTGCGCAGGTGCGCCAGGCCAAGGCGCGGGAAAGCGAGACGCTGGAGCTGATCGACCAGACCGAGCGCGTGGTCGCCGAAAGTGCGTCGAACAGCTGGATCCAGCTGAAGACCTCGGAGGCGGTGATCCAATCTGCCAAGACGGCCGTGGGGGCCAATGCGCTCGCATCCGAAGGGGTGCGGCGCGAGAATGAGGTCGGCAGCCGGGATATTCTGGACGTGCTGAACGCCGAGCAGGAGCTGCTGAACGCGCGCGTGACGCTCGTTCAGGCTGAGCGGGACCGCTATGTCGCGATCTACCAGCTGCTGGAGACAATCGGCCGGCTGGAGCTGGTGCTGGAGGGGGTCGGCGTCGGCCGCTACGATCCAACGGAGAATTTCCGCAAGGTGAAGGGCGATAACTGGCGGGAATTCGCCTATGGGCCAGATCCGCAAGAGGGCCGGGTGAAGAACCAGGCGCCGCTTCTGGGGCCGAAATGATGGGCAAGCCCAGACCGGGATGCTAAGGAGGGGGCGACAATGACTCGCAAGACTCTGGACCCGAACCTAGCCTCCATCCTCGACTCCATTCGCGCGACAGTGGGCGGGGAGGCGCTGGCCCAGCCCGAGCCCGGGCCGGCCGTGAAGCAGGCGGAGCCGGACCCCGACGATGCCAAGCCCGTCGCACCGCTGCCGACAGGCAGCCGCACGGTCGAGGAATTCCTGGCCGAACTGATCCGCCCGCAGCTGAATGCCTGGCTGAAGGCCAACCTGCCCGAGCTGATCCAGAAGATGGCCGCCGAGGAGATTGCGCGTCTGACAGACCGCGAATAGGGCGCGCCTGTCCCTTCTGTCTTTTCAGGCGCAGCTGCTGCGGCTAAGCCCCGCCGCCATGCTTGAAAAGACCTTCACACCCGCAGAGATCGAGGCGCGCTGGTATGCGCATTGGGAAAGCACGGGCGCCTTCCGCCCGGCCAGGCCCGATGCGGAGCCCTTCACCATCGTGCTGCCGCCGCCCAATGTGACGGGCACGCTGCACATCGGCCATGCGCTGAACCAGACGCTGCAGGACATATTGATCCGCTGGCAGCGGCTGAAGGGGCGCGACGCGCGCTGGGTGGTGGGGATGGACCATGCCGGAATCGCGACGCAGATGGTGGTGGAGCGCCAGCTCGAAGCCAGACAGGACAAGCGCACCAACTACACCCGCAAGGCGTTTGTCGAGAAGGTCTGGGACTGGAAACGAGAGAGCGGGGGCCAGATTACGCGGCAGATGCGGCGGTTGGGCGCCAGCTGCGACTGGGGGAACGAGCGCTTCACGATGGCCCCGGCTTTTTCGGACGCGGTGACCCATGTGTTCGTGATGCTGCACGAACGGGGCCTGATCTATCGCGACAAGCGGCTGGTGAACTGGGACCCGAAGTTCCAGACTGCGATTTCGGACCTGGAGGTGGAAACCCGCGAGGTGCAGGGGCATTTCTGGCACCTGCGCTATCCTTTGGCCGATGGCTCAGGGCATCTGGTGGTGGCGACGACCCGGCCTGAAACCATGCTGGGCGACACGGCGGTGGCGGTGAACCCGAAGGATGATCGCTACGCCCATCTGATCGGGCGGATGATCGCCCACCCGCTGACGGGCCGCAAAATCCCGATCATCGGCGACGAGTGGGCCGATCCAGACCTCGGCTCGGGCTGCGTGAAGATCACGCCCGCGCATGATTTCAACGACTGGCAGGTGTATGAGCGGAACAAGGCCATCGGCTGGATCAATGTGTTCGATGCCCGAGGCAATGTTGTGCAAGCGTTCGAAGAGTCGAACACATGGGGTCAGACAAACTATGGTGACGACGAACTGCCTGACATCGTTGAGGAACCTGAGCCACAGCTGACACCCACAATACCCGAGGAATTCATCGGGCTTCACAGGTTCCGCCGTGACGGAGTTGATGGTGCGCGTGAGTTGGTAGTCACCCGATTAAAGGAATTGGGGCTCGTCGAGCGTGTTGAGGACAAGATTATACAGGTCCCGCACGGTGATAGGTCGGGGGTAGTGATCGAACCTTGGCTTACCGACCAGTGGTACCTCGACATGAAGGGGATGGCGGCTGCAGCGCTCGAAGCGGTCGACGAGGGTCGCACGACGTTCGTACCCGCCAACTGGCGCAAGACCTTCGACAATTGGCTATCCGAGATCCAGCCTTGGTGCATTTCACGACAACTCTGGTGGGGCCACAGAATTCCGGTTTGGTATGGTCCCTGGCAACCGGGCGATCCGAACATGCCGGTGCTGTTCTCGGTCGGGGACAGAATGCCGCAAACCAAACCATTTGTGGCGCGAGACTTCGCCGGCGCGGCGGCGCTCGCGAAGGACTATTATCCTGGTTACGTGATTAACGAAGCTCCAGAGGGAACAGACGTCTACCTGTTTAACGAGTTTTCGAACTATCAAGATGTTAAAGTCATGAGTCTGCGGCGCGATGACGACGTCCTCGACACCTGGTTCTCCTCCGGCCTCTGGCCGTTCGTGACGCTTGGCTGGCCCGAGAACACGCGCGACTATCAGCGCCACCACCCAAGCGATGTGCTGGTCACCGCCTTCGATATCATCTTCTTCTGGGTTGCGAGGATGATGATGCAGGGCCTTGAACTGACTGGGGAAGTGCCCTTCAAGACTGTCTATTGCCATGGCCTCGTCCGCGACGCCCGGGGGCAGAAGATGTCGAAGTCCAAGGGCAACACGGTCGATCCGCTGGAGCTGGTCGACCGCTATGGCGCGGACGCGCTGCGCTTCACCATGGCCGCTTCCGAAGCGCAGGGGCGCGACGTGAAGTTCGACGAGAAGCGCGTGGAGGGATACCGCAACTTCGCGACCAAGCTGTGGAACGCGGTGCGCTTTGCGCAGGCGCAGGGGATTTCGGCATCGAACAGCCCGCAACCGCCATCGGCCACCCTGCCCGTCAACCGCTGGATCCTCGCCGAAACCGCCCAGGCCGCAGCCGAGGCCGAAGCCGCGCTGACAGCCTATCGCTTCGACCAATATGCCGCCGGGCTGTACCAGTTTGTCTGGAGCTGTTTCTGCGACTGGTACCTCGAGCTCATCAAGCCCGTAATGGCCGAGGATGGGGCCGGTGCCGCAGAGACGCGCGCCGTCGCTGGTTGGGTGATCGACCAGATCCTGGTGCTGCTCCACCCCGCCATGCCCTTCCTGACGGAGGAGCTGTGGCATGCACAGGGAAAGCGGGCGCATGACCTGATCCTTACCAGCTGGCCGACGGCGATGGTTCAGGCAGATGAGTCCAGCGCAGAAATCGCCTGGCTGATCGAGCTGGTCTCGGCGATTCGCTCGGCCCGGACCGAGCTGAACGTGCCGCCCGGTGCCAAGCTTGCGCTGCATGCGCCCGAGGCAGATGCCGCCCTTCAGGCGCGCCTTGGGCGAAACGGGGCGGCGCTGGAGCGGCTTGCCCGGGTGGACAGCGTGTCGTTCGCACCCGCGCCCGCTGGCGGGACGGCGCAGCTGGTGGTCGAAGGCCTGTCCTATGCCCTGCCGCTGGAGGGCGTGATCGACCTTTCCGCCGAAAAGGCTCGGCTGCAAAAGGCGGCCGAACAGGCCGAGAAGGAAGCGAGCGCGCTGTCAGGCCGGCTGAACAACCCCGGGTTCGTGGAGCGCGCCAAACCGGAGGCCGTGGAAAAGGCCCGCGAGGACTTCGCCGCCCGCTCGGCCGAAGCGGAGCGGCTGCGGGCGGCGCTGGCGCGGCTGGGGTAAGCCCCTGGCCCGGCAAAGCCGGGCCGAACGCAGCCAATGTGGACGACTGAACGGATTGCCGGGGGTGCAGGGCTCAGCCAGTGCGGCGCAGCGCGTTGCCCGCCAGGGGCCCAAACGACGAGAGACTCCGGCAACGCCGGTCTCGTCGGACGGGCCGGCGATTGAGACCACCGACTCCGCCGGCCGGGTGCTGCGGCGAGTCCGCGAGACAGTGCTTACGCACTGTTCGCGGCCGCCACGGGCGCCGCCAGCGGCGGCGCGCCCTTCACGATCAGTAAGTACATCACAGGCGTCACGATCCGGCTGAGGAACGTCGAAGAAATCAGCCCGCCGATGATCACCCAGGCAAGCGGCGAATAAAGCCCCGAGCCCGAAAGCGCCAGCGGCAGCAGCGCCAGCACCGCGGTCACGCTTGTCAGCAGCACGGGCAGGAACCGCACCTCGCCGGCCCGCTCGATCGCTTCGCGCAATGGCACGCCCTGCTGGCGCAGCTGGGTGGTGAAATCGACCAGCAGGATCGAGTTCTTGATCTCGATTCCGATCAGCGCGACGAAGCCGATGACGGCGGTGAAGCTGATCGAATTGCCTGTCAGCAGCAGCGCGAGGAGGCCGCCGAACATGCCGAGCGGGACCACGCCCGCCACCACGATCGTCTCGCGGAAGCGGCCGAATTCCAGCACCAGCACCGCAAAGATGGAGAAGGTCGCGAACAGGATCACGCCGCCCAGGCCGCCACAGCTCTCGGCCTGCTCGGCCGCCTCGCCGCCCTCGCTGAAGCCATAGCCCGCAGGCAGCTTGATCGCAGCGAGGCGCCGGCCGACCTCCTCGTTGACCTTCGAGGTCAGGTAGCCGTCGGCGACGTTGGCGGTCAGCGACACGCTGCGCTGCTGGCCATAACGGTCGATGGAGGCGGGCCCGCTTGTCAGCCTGGGGGTGGCGATGGCGGGCAGGGGCACAGCCTCTCCGGATGCGGTCGGCACATAGACCCGCTCAAGCGCGGAGACATCCTGCAGCGCGCCAAGCCGTTCGCCCGGCGCCACGCCCGGGAAATCGGGCTGCGGCAGGCGCACGACCACGTCATAGCTGTCGCCCTCGCTGTCGCGGAACCGGCCGGCAGGTTCCCCGGCAAGCGCGAGGCGCGTGACGCGCCGGGCGTTGGCGGGCGCCACGCCGACGGTCGCGGCCTTGTCGGCGTCCAGCCCCAGGTCCAGGTCCATCCGCTCGAAGGCCAGCGGGTTGCGCACATCGCGCGTGCCGGGCGTTTCGCGCACAATCCGTTCGGCATCGCGCGACAGGCGCTGCAGCACCTGGAGGTCTGGCCCCGTCAGGAACCACTGGATCGGCGCCTCGATGGGGGCCCCGTTCTGGAACGGCGTCAGCTTGATCCGCGCCTCGGGATAGGTGGCAAAGCGCTCGCGCAGCCGGGCCACCATCTCGGGCCCGCGCTTTGGGTGCCATTCGGACAACGTCGCCGACACCATGCCGAAGTTGGATTGCTGGTTCACCTCGCGCTGGTTGTAGAAGATCTGCGGATTGCCGCGGCCCACATTGGACATGCGGTTCACGATGTCGGGCTCGGCAGCCAATGTCTGGTCGACGAACGCCACCGCGCGCGCGGTGGCGCCCAGGTCCGTGCCTTCCGACGTTTCCACCTCCACCTGGAAATAGGGGGCGTCGGCCGGGGGGAACAGGCTTGTTCCCAGCACGGGCACAAGCCCCAGCACGGCAATGCACAGGGCCATCGCGGTCCAGAAATAGGTCTTCGGCCGCTCCAGCGCACGATGCAGGATGGGCGCATAGAAACGGTGGATTCCGCCGTCGACCGCCTGCAGGAAGCGGTTTCCGTGCGCGGATTCCTCCTTGGGCAGCAGCCGCGAAGCCAGGAAGGGAATGATCGTCAGCGACACCAGAAGGGAGGCCGTGACGGTGGAAATCACCGCAATGGGCAAGCCCCTGATGAACATGCCGGCGCCGCCGGGAAGCGCCGTCAGCGGCAGGAAGGAAAACACGATCACTGCCGTGCAGCCCAGCACCGCGACCGCGATCTGCTGCGTGCCCGCCAGCGCGGCTGCCGTTCGGCTGTAGCCCATGCGCAGGTGGCGGGCGATATTTTCCACCACCACGATGCTGTCGTCCACCAGGATGCCCAGGGCCACAATGAATCCGGTGATCACCAGTTGGTTCAGCGTAACGCCCAGCACATTCATCACGAAGACGCCGATCGCCAGGCTGAGCGGGATGGACACCATCACCACCAGCGACGCCCGCGGCCCCAGCGGCAGCAGCGTCAGCAGCACCAGCGCAAGCGCCAGGCCAAAGTCGCGCGCCAGCAGGGCCAGCTTGGCACGCACATCCTCGGACTGGTTGAAGGCGAGCTTCAGTTCCATGTCAGGGGCGAGCGTCTTCGCATAGGCGTCGGCTGTCGCCGACAGGCGCCGCTCCACATCCAGGACGTTCACATTGTCTTTCTGGGTCGCTGTCACCCAGATCGCACGCTTGCCGTTGAACCGCGTGGCATGGGTGCGTTCGACGGTTGCCCATTGCACGTCGGCCACGTCGCCCACGCGCACCACGCGCCCGTCGCTTGTCCGCAGCGGCACGGCGGCCACCTCTTCGGGCGAACGGAAGGCCCCGCCGGCCTTCAGGTTGAACCGCTGGTCGCCGGCCCGGATGGGCCCCGGCGGGGAATCCGTGCCCCCGGCGCGCAGCGCATCCGTCACCTGCGTCACCGGAATGCCCAGCTCGGCCAGCCGGCCGAGATCGAGCGACACGCGCAGCTCGGGCCTGGGCACACCCCACACCAGGGCCGTGCGCACACCCTGCTGGCGCTGGAAGGCCTCCTTCAGGTCCTTCCCCACCTTCTCCATCCGCCGCCAGGATGCGGTTTCGGACACGATCGCATATTGCACGACCACAGCCTCGGTGGTGCGGAAACGCCGGAACTCCAGTCGCTGGATTCCGGGTGGCAGCTCCGACCGGATCGCGTTAACCTCGCGCACGGCCTCGTCGAAGTTCCGGTCCGGATCGGATTCCCATGTGAACTCGGCTGTCACCACCGCCTGTCCGTCCGACGAGGAGGATTCCAGCTTGGCGATATTGTCGAGACCGGCCAGCACATCCTCGATCGGCTTGGCGACAGTCTGTTCCACATCCGTCGGGTCTGCGCCGGGCAGAATGCCGATGATGGTGAAGAAGGGGGATTTGAAATGCGGGTCGACTGACCGGGGGATGGTGAGGAAGGCTTGGGCGCCCAGCGCGGCGATCAACCCGAAGACAACGAGCGTGACCTGCCAGCGATGAACCGCGAAGGCGATGAGGGCGTTCATGCGAGCCTCAGCCGGCGCGGGTCTGGATGGGCTTCACCACCGCGCCCTCGACAAGGCGATCGACGCCTGTGGCCACGATCTGCTCGCCGCGGGCCAGCCCCGACCGGACTTCCACCCCGTCGGCCGTCACCCGCCCGGTCTTCACCAGCCGGGCCCGTACCTTGCGCGTGGCCGGATCCATGACCCACACGAACCCCTCGTCGGCCCGGGCTGCAAATAGCGCGGTCGTCGGAATGGCCAGCGTATCGCCCTGCGCCACTGCCGGCAGGGCAACATCGGCGATCAGGCCCGACCGCAGCGCCGGATTGGCCGGCAGCGCGAATTCCACCTGGAAGGTGCCCGTCTGCGGGTCGGCACGGCCGGCAATCTCGATGATGCGGGCGGCCATCGAGGGGGCTGCCCCGTCCTGGAAGGTCACGGTCGCGCCCTGGCCGGGCTGAAGCCCGGCGACCCAGCCGGCCGGCAGCGGCACGCGGACCACGAAACCCGATGCAAACTCGCCGAGCACCACGACGGGCGAACCAGCCGTCAGGGTCTGCCCGGGTTCGGCCGTCCGCGACAGGATCACCCCCGACGTCGGCGCCACGATGGTTGCAAATCTTTGCGTGAAGCGCGCGCCGCTCAGCTCGGCGCGGGCGGTTTCAGCTGCCGCCTCGGCGGATTCGACGCGGGCCTTGGGAACCCAGCCCTGCCTGTTCAGCTCGCGCTGGCGGACCAGTTCGGCATCCGCCTGCCGCAGGCGCGAGCCCGCAGACTGCACCTGGGCATCGATCGCCGTCCGGTCGAGCGTCGCCAGCAGCTGCCCGCCCTGCACCCGATCGACCTCCCTGACAGCCACGGCCCGCACGCGCCCGTCGCTCAGGAAGGCCAGCGGCGTCTCCCGGCGCAGGCGCACCGTTCCGGCCGCGCTGGAGCCTACCGCAAGCCGGCTTTCGCCGACCCTGTGCAGCGTGACGGGGGAAACCTCTCTGGCGGGCGGCGCCGCATCATCGGCACATCCCGCCAGCAGGGGGACCAGCAGAAGAAGCGCGCCCGCGGTTGCGGGCATCAATCCCAGCCTCCGAGACGATCCGGCCGATGCACGGACTGCTGCAGCGGAACGCAACGCTGCGGGACGGCGCCGCTCCCCCTGTGCCAGATCCGAGCCTTCTTCCTCTTGCTCCATAGAGCCGCTCCCAGAAACCGAGCTGCACGGAATTTGCGTGCGACTCAGTTTCTAGCGGCAGCCGTGTTGCCCGGCCAGCAAAATTTGAGTGTCACTCGGATACGCCGAAGCTGCCGATTTCGGAGTCATCCACAGGAAATCTCCTATCTGACCCCATCCAGACTTGCACGCCATTCCTATTCCTCTATGGTCAGCGCATCCAGGCGGAGGCACAGTATCATGCGTCCACCCTCTCCAACTTCGCGTGCAGTTTCTGTAACTTGCACCTCTGCCAGAAAATGCCCGCCCGGCAGCGGGCCTGCTTCGTCGGGCCAGCTGGCAAGTGTGACCATGGCCTCATCAATTGCCTGTGCGCCCCCATCCAGGCGCAGATCCACCCGATGCCGGATGCCGCTGAAGGTCAGGCTCGCCCACGGATCCTCGTGCAGCGCCTCGATCACAACCAGGGGCCTTGATCCCGGGCCGACGGTGCCAGCCCCCTGCCCCAGCAGGAAGGCCGGAACCGAGGCTGCGCCGCACGCAAGGCCGAGCCTGGCCTGCAGCGCGCGCACGATACGCCCATTGGCGTGGGCAAGTCCGGCGCGCATCAGCCGTTCCTCCGGCCGGGCACGACGGCACCGGATTCGCCCGCGGCGCGAAGGACCTGCTCGATATGGCTGCGGACACGCTGCTCCATCTTGCGCCCCGGTTCCCGGCCGCGGCGCAGATCATGCACCAGTCGCGGATCGCGGACGCTGTCGCGGCCAAAGCGCGATGGCGGAATGTTGGAAATCCTGAGGCAGGTTTCGATGGCATGCAGCAACGACATTTCTGGACTACTCCTCGCGTGCGACCCATCCGTCGATCCGGCCCGGCACCCCGGAGGTCCTTCCACCCCGACTCGACAGCACAAAGCTGATAGGGATTTTCCTACTAATCTAGGCAGAAACTTATGATAAATAGGTATACGCGACAGTCGAACGGCAGAATTAGGCCTTCCTCGACTGCAGAGGGGACCGAACCGATGCCGAACGTGGCCGTTCGTGAGCAGCTGGATGCCCTCATCCGGCAGTCAGGCCAGGGCTATGCCGATATTTCCCGCCTGATCGGGCGCAATGCCGCCTATGTGCAGCAGTTCATCAAGCGCGGCGTGCCCCGTCGCCTGGGTGAACAGGAACGCCGCCTGCTGGCTGCCCATTTCGGCGTGCCCGAAGCCGTGCTCGGCGGCCCGGCCCAGTTGCCCGCGCGCCTGGCGCCCGAGCCCGCCCACCATGTGCTGATCGACGTGCCGTTCCTTCCAGGCAGCGCCCGGCCGGCAGCAGCCGCGCATCTCAGGGTCGATGGCATCCTTCTTGCCCGCCTGTCGGCAGGACGGGCAGCCTCGCTCGCAGCTATGGCGGTCGATGGCGATTCCATGGCGCCGACCCTTCTGGCCGGAGATCATCTGCTGATCGACCTGTCCGACAGCAGCCCCGCGCGGGACGGCCTCTATGCGCTGGAGAGCGATTCGACGCCGCTTGTTAAACGGCTGTCGGTCAACCCGGCCACGCAGCGGGTCGCGATCCTATCGGACAATGTCGCCTATCCCAGTTGCCCGGATTGCCTGCCGGACTCGCTCGGCATCCTGGGCCGGGTGGTCTGGATGGGCCGCCCGCTGGACTGAGCGCCCGGCAGGCGCCCTGCCCACTTGCCAAACTGCCCGCCTGCCAAAGTGCCCGCCCGTCTATGCGTCAGCGGTTGCGCAACCGCAGGCCCAGAGCAACCAGGCCGCCTGCACCAAGCCCGATCACCGTGCCCGCGGAAGGCTGGCCGATCGCGATGCCCGCGCCAAGGCCGACCAGAAGCCCGATCATCAGGAACACGCCATAGTCGCTGTCGCGCATCGTCACTCCGCTCTTGGGCAGCACGCGCCCGGGTCCGCAGGCAGCGCGCCTATCCTGTCGGCGGATCCGGCACGGCTGTTCAGGGGTGGGGCGACCGACGGGTCTCGAACCCGCAACCTCCGGTACCACAAACCGGCGCTCTAACCAATTGAGCTACGGTCGCCACAAGCTTTTTCCGCCCCGCCAGCCCACTCTGGCCGGCCTGCGCAGGAAGGCCGTGGCCCATAAGGCCCGACCGCCCCGTCCGTCAAGCAGCCGGTGGTGACATGCTGATGGGCACAGGCGTCAGGCCTGCCCCGGCCGGTCAGTGGCGATGGTCGAACACGTTCAGCAGGAATACGCGCAGCCGGTCGGCGACCAGCCCCATGCCCGGGCGCGACACCAGAACCGTCGTCGCATCGGGCAGCGGCGGGAGGCCTTCCGCATTGCTCAGCCTGTGCATGCCCGATGCAATGCTGCCCCGCGGCAGCACACCCACGCCCAGGCCGGCACCGATCGCGGAGACAACAGCCCCGCGCGACGAGCCCTCGAACACCAGGGTTGCGGCCACTCCGGCGTTGTCCAGCGCCTCCTCGGCCGCAGAACGGATCGGGCACGGCGCTACCGTCGCGATCAGGCGGAGCGGCTGCCCGGACGCGCCAGGCCGCGCTTCGGGCTCGGCACCCTCAGCGACGCACCACACCAGTGCCTCGCGCAGCAGCTCCTCGCCGGCGCCGCGCCGATCCCCAACCACCGTCTCGATCCTGAGGTCGACCGCATCTGCCGCCTGAAGGGCTGCAAGATCGCCGGCCGACTCCGTGCGAACAATCATGTTCACCTTTGGAAAGGCCCGTGCAAAGCGGGCAAGCACCGGCGCCAGATGTTCGGCTGCAAAGGCTTCCGAACAGCCGATGCGGACGTCGCCTTCCACCAGGGGCTCGGCCATCCGCCCGACCAGCTCGTCATTGGCGGCAAGGATCCGCCGCGCATAGCCCAGCAGCAGAGTGCCGGCTTCCGTCGGCTCCACCCCCCTGCCGCCGCGCTCGAACAGGCGGCATTCCAGCTGCTCTTCCAGCCGCTTCATCTGGAGGCTGATGGCAGACTGGGTCCTGAGCAACCGTTCGGCCGCCCTGGTAAAGCTCTTCACTTCAATGATCGTCACGAAACTGCGTAGTAGGTCTATATCGATGTTCCGCCGATGAGGCATCATGACTCCTCTTGCGCAACCAACTGCCAGGCTCGCGCAAACTCCCCCCGCCGACAGATAACCGCAGTGATTCGCGGTCGATATCAATAGAAAGCGGATTTGCGTTCCGACAAATTAGTAGGGCAAATGGAAGAGGTAGTATGATTGCACGAATGTCCGTGCAACAGGTTTTGGCAGCATAGCGACAATATCCATGCTGCAGGTGCCATCGCGCAGGGAAAAAGGCGATTCCCGATGGGCGCGGCCAAGGACGACAGCCTGGGCGCCCGAATCTCCACGGAACCTCCCAGGAACCCCCACCCACAAGGCCGAGCGGCCGAAGCCAGACAGGCGAAGCTACTTGCCGACGTTGTAGGCGAGGCTCGCGTCGTCCAGCTGGAAGCCCACCAGAACCTCGAAGGTCGCCGCGCGAACCGCCGCCCGCACCTGTGGGTCCGACAGCGGATCGACCAGCGCGTCGGGCTCGTCCGCCCGGCGTTCGCGGGTGATGCGCTGCTGCATCTCGGCCGGCAGAGTGACGGCCGAACGATGCACCTCGGCCCGAGCGCCACCGCGGGCTTCGGCCCTCAGGCCGCCTTCAGGAAACTGCAGCGTGACGCCGGTCATCTGCTTCGAAACCAGCACATTGCCACCCTGGGCAAGGCCGACGAACAGGGGCAGATAGACCTCCCGCGCGGGTCCAGCCTTGCGCCGCTGCGCCGTTACGATGAAGGCGACTTCGGTCGCCAGATACTCGGGCCCCTCGACACAGGCGCCCGTCACGTCCGAGATTTGCGCGGTGAAGTCGATCGCGTCCGCGTTCCGGCTCTGGGCTGGATCGAACTTCGTCAGGCTGCCCGTGTAGGTGGGGATGGCGACAGCCGGGCATGACGACCGCTTCACCAGAAGCGGGTTGCGATTGCACGCGGTGAGGGCAAGCGCCGATACCAGGAGCCCGGCCACAAGAAATGCCTTCGACAAGAGCAACCTCTCCAAAAACCAGTCATGCCCCCACGACGACAGAGTCCTTAGGCGCGACGCTTGGCCGTGGGAAGGGGCTTCATGGCGCCGGAAACTTCGCGTAAGGCGTTGGCCATGGCTTCCCTTACTCCCCTTCGGGTCCTCGTCGCCGCCCCCCGCGGCTTCTGCGCCGGTGTCGAACGCGCGATCCAGATCGTCGAGCTTGCGCTCGAGAAACACGGTCCCCCCGTCTACGTCCGGCACGAGATCGTGCACAACCGCTTTGTGGTCGACAGCCTGAAGGCGAAGGGCGCCATCTTCGTGAAGGAGCTGGACGAGGTGCCCGACGGCGCCCAGGTCATCTTTTCGGCCCACGGCGTTCCGAAATCCATCCCGGCGACCGCCCATGCCCGCGGGCTCGATTGGCTGGATGCCACCTGCCCGCTCGTCTCGAAGGTGCACCGGCAGGCGGAGCGCATGGTGGATCAGGGCCGCCATATCCTGTTCGTGGGCCACGCCGGCCATCCAGAGGTGATCGGCACCTTCGGCCAGGTGCCCGACAGCGCCATGACTCTGATCGAGACGGTGGCGGACGCGGAAGCCGTGCAGCCGCCGGAAGGGCCGCTGGGCTTCCTCACCCAGACCACCCTGTCGGTCGACGACACCGCCGACATCGTTGCCACGCTGATGCGGCGGTTCCCGACGGTGCTCGGCCCCAAGGGCGAGGATATCTGCTACGCCACCTCAAACCGGCAGACGGCGGTGAAGGCGATCGCCCCGCAATGCCAGCTGGTGCTGGTGATTGGCGCGGAAAACAGCAGCAATTCCCAGCGCCTGCGGGAAGTGGCGGCCCGCGAAGGGGCCCGCGCCCACCTGATCCAGCGCGCGACATCGATCGACTGGGCCTGGTTCGAAGGCGTCACCACCGTCGGCCTCACTGCCGGCGCCTCGGCCCCGGAAGTTCTGGTGCAGGAAGTGCTCGACGCCATGCGCGCGCATTTCACCGTCAGCGCGACCGATGTCACCACCGCCACCGAGGAAGTGGTCTTCAAGCTGCCCCGCGCACTCGTCGCGGCCTGACCTCCCGCAGGGTTGAACGGCATGGCCGTCTATACCGAGGTTCCGGCCGAAGCGCTGGAAGCCTTTCTTGCCGACTATGACACGGGCGCCCTGGTTTCGGCCAAGGGCATCGCAGAGGGCGTTTCCAACTCCAACTTCCTCGTGGAAACGACGACGGCCCGCTATATCCTGACGCTCTACGAACATCGGATCGACCTTGCCGACCTGCCTTGGTTCATCGCGCTGATGGAACATCTGGCCGATGCCGGCCAGCCGGTGCCGCGCCCCATCCGCGACCGCAGCGGACAGGCTTTGCAGACGGTCGCCGGCAAGGCCGCCTGCCTCATCCAGTATCTTCCCGGCGTCTCTGTCTCGAAGCCGACGGCCCCCCAGGCCCGCGCGGCCGGTGCAGCACTCGCCGGGCTTCACCTGGCGTCCGTCGGCTTCATGGCCGAACGCCCGAACATGCTGGGCCCCACCCACTGGGTCGAAACCGCCGCAGACCTTGCCCCGCGCCTCGACGAGATAGAGACCGGCCTTGCCGCCCGCGTCACCGAACGGGTCGCCGCCGTGTCTGCCGCATGGCCCCATCACCTGCCCCGCGGCACGATCCACGCCGACCTCTTTCCCGACAATGTGCTGATGCTGGGCCCAACGGTGACGGGCCTTATCGACTTCTATTTCGCCTGCACCGACCTGCTGGCCTATGATCTTGCCGTCCTGCATGCCGCCTGGGCCTTCCCGCCTGACGGTTCGGCGCCCCATCCCGCCCATTCGGAGGCGCTGCTGGAGGGCTATGAATCCGTCCGCCCGCTGACGGCCGCCGAACGCGCCGCCCTGCCCCTGCTGGGCCAGGGAGCCGCGCTGCGTTTCCTCCTCACCCGCGCGCAGGATTGGCTTGCGCCGCCTTCCGACGCGCTGGTGCAGCGAAAGGACCCGCGCCCCTTCGCCCGCCGCCTGGACCATTATGCCCGACAAGCCTGAGATCTGCATCACCACCGACGGTGCCTGCAAGGGCAACCCCGGCCCCGGCGGCTGGGGCGCCATCCTGCAATGGAACGGCACGGAAAAAATCCTGTCGGGCGCCGAGTTCCAGACCACCAACAACCGCATGGAAATGACCGCCGCGCTGAAGGCGCTGGAGGCGCTGAAGCGCCCGTCCGACGTGCGGCTCGTCACCGACAGCCGCTATCTGATGGATGGCATCACCCACTGGATCCACGGCTGGAAGCGCAACGGCTGGCGCAACGCGGCCAAGCATCCGGTGAAGAACGCCGACCTGTGGCAGGCCCTGGAC
>JBKDAC010000465.1:0-15627 GCA_046316515.1 Sandaracinobacter sp.
CAGCATCATGTGTGCTTCGAGGTGGCCGACATCATTGCCGCGCGGGATTACCTGGTGTCGAAGGGGGCAAGCGTGCTGCGGGGCGGCGGCCAGTGCCTCGTCCGGATGGGGGACAGGCGGCGCCTCGTGCAGGGTGACCCCCAGGCGGTCGAGCCGGGCGGCGGTCACCTCGCGGGTCTTGGCGAGCAACTTGTCGGCGGTTTCGGATGAGCGGGTCTGCACCAGCGTTGCCGACAGGCCCTGGCGCCACGGACTGATGCGGATGGGGGCGAGGGCGGCGGCTGCGGCCGCCAGGTCGGTGGCGGGAACAGCGTAGGGGATGATCTTGACGGTCGCGACCATGTCGCCTGCCGCGACGGGCGAGAGGGGCGGCAGGGTGGAGAGGCCAATCTGGTCGGTGGCGAGATTGGCCGCCGTGATCGCCTGTGGATCGAGCATCAGCAGGCCGTCGCTGGTCGCATGCAGATTGACCCTGCCGTGGACGGGGGGGCGTGGCTCCACGCCCGGGCCGGCCAGCCGCGCGGCCAGTTTGACGGCTGCCTCGGCCTCGGGCCGGTCGCCGGGCTCCAGCCGGGCGACCCAGAGGTGGCTGATGCCGGCAGCGGCCGCTGCGGCCAGCAGCTCCGCATCGACCGGGCTGCCCTTGGGGAAGCGGCGGCCCGCGATCGGCAGGGCATGGGCGAGCATGGCGCCCGACGCCGCGTCGAGCGGGAGCTCGGCGAAGATCAAGGCCGTTTCCGCCAGACGGCGGTCATCTGGGCGGCGACGCTGAGCGCGATTTCGGCCGGGTTCGCCGCGCCGATGTCGAGCCCGGCCGGACCATGGATGCGGGCGAGATCGGCTTCGCCGAACCCCTGGCCGCCAAGCCGTTCCAGCCGGGCGGCGTGCGTTTTCCGGCTGCCGAGCGCGGCGATGTAATAGGCCGACGAACGCAGCGCGGCAGCGAGCGCCACATCATCCAGCTTGGGATCATGGGTGAGGGTGACGACCGCGGTGGCGGCGTCGGGGGCCCATTCCGCCAGAGCCTCGTCGGGCCAGCGGGCATCGCCCGCGAAGCCGGCAAAGCGGGGGCCGGCGGCAAAGACGCCGCGGGGATCGACGATCAGCACCTGGTGACCGAGCCCGGCTGCCATGGGGGCGAGCGCCTGGGAGATATGGACCGCACCCACCAGCATCAGGCGGAGCGGGGGGTCGAAGCGGTGCACGAAGTCGCCGGTTTCGCCCTCGGTCGTCTGGCCGGTGTGGAAATCGGCGGCGAGTGTGAGCGGCCGGCCGGCGGCGCGGGCGGCTGCCAGCCGGTCGAGCAGGGCCGGCGGGAAGCCGCTGTCGTCGACTGCCTGGACCAGGATTGCAATCTCTCCGCCGCAGGCAAGCCCGACCTCCCAGGCCGTTTCGGAGGTGACGCCATAGGTGAGAAGTTCGCCGCCGCCCCGGGTGATGCGGTCTTGCGCGGCGGCGATAACGGCGCCTTCCACGCAGCCGCCGGAGACCGAGCCTTCGAACAGGCCGTCGTCGCGGACGAGAAGGAGGCTGCCGACCCGCCGGGGGGCCGAGCCCCATGTGCGGACCACGGTTGCAAGGGAGAGGGCATGGCCCTGTTCCCGCCACTGTGCCGCGCGGGCGAGAAGAAGCCCCAGTTCATCCATGATCAGAGAAGGGCAGCGACCGTCGCGCCCGCCAGGATGACGAGCCCGCCGACCCAGACCCAGCCCGGGAGGCCGCGGCGGGAATCGGTGGCAGCGGCCGCAGCTGCGGCGACAGCGGCCGAGCGGACGTCTGCCTCTGAAGCAACGGCGGCTGAGGGGGCCTCGGCCGCGGGTTGCGGGGCTGCGGGCTGCGGATCGGCTGCGCTCTCCACATGGGCCTTGAAGGCGGCAAAGAAGGCTTCGGCATAGCCCCGTGCGGCGCCTTCGACGAGGCGGGTGCCGAGTTGTGCCAGCTTGCCGCCGACCTGTGAGCGGGCGTCGTAGCGCAGCAGGGTCCCGCCCTCGGGCGTGTCCTCGAGCACGACTTCGGCTGACCCCTTGGCGAAACCGGCGACGCCGCCCTTCCCTTCGCCCACGATGACATAGCGGTTGGGGGCGTCGACCTCGGTCAGTTCCAGCCCGCCGGTGAAGCGCGCCTTCACCGGGCCGACCTTGGCTGTCAGCGCACCTTCGAAGCGATTCGCGCCGGTTCGCTGGAGGGACTCGACGCCGTCGATGCAGCGTGCAAGCACGTCCGGATCGTTCAGCGCGTCCCAGACCGTGTCACGAGTGGCGTTGATAACGGTTTGGCCTGCCAGATGCATTGATTATCGACCTTCATTACCGCACTGTCAAAAAGTTAGTTTTGCGCGCAACATTCCCTGTGTTAGCGTGAGAGACGCTCAAGGCAAAGTTAGCGAAAAGCTGGCCCTGTGGGGGCCGGCATAAACGGGGTCGGCCAACCAGCTCGAAGAGGGCGGAGATGCAGGGAGTGGGTGAGTTGAAAGACAGGGTCGTCGGCGGCGGAGGGACCATCGGCCTCAGCGCAGCAGGCCATGGCATGGACCAGGACACAGCAGAGTCGGGAGAGCAGGTGTCGGGCCGGGTGAAATGGTTCGACATAGTGAAGGGCTATGGCTTCGTTACGCCGACCGACGGCGGCGGTGACATTCTTGTCCACTATAATCTGCTGGGGCCGCTGGGCCGCAAATCGCTTCCGGAGGGCGCCTCGATCCGCGTTCTTGCGCGCCAGGGCGCGCGCGGGCGCCAGGCGTCGGCGATTCTGGACCTTGATCTCAGCACGGCGGTGGGGCCCGACCCGGACCGCGCGCAGGAGCGCAATTCGAATCGGGTGGACCCTCTGGACTTCCTGGAGCAGGCAGGCGATTTCGAGCCTGTTCAGGTTCGCTGGTTCAATAGGGCCAAGGGCTATGGCTTCTTGCTGAGGGCTGATGGTGTCACCCAAGTCTTTGTCCATATGGAAACGGTTCGCCGCGCGGGACTCGAGAACCTCCTTCCGGGGGACGACCTGCTTGCCCGCATCTTTGATGGGCCCAAGGGCGCTCTTGCCGCCAAGCTCCAGGCTGCGGGCGCGACGCACTAGCCTGTCGGCGGTTGCGCTGTGCCTGGCGCTTTTGGCGCCGCTGGGGCTTGTGGGGGCCCCGGCACAGGCCCGCAGCAGCATCGAGAGTAGGCGCCCACAGACAGGCCTGAAGGTCGTGCCGCTGGTGATCGAGACCGACGGCGGCAAACGGCACAGTTTCAAGGTTGAGGTGGCCGCCACCATCGAGCAACAGGCGCACGGCATGATGTTCCGTGACCGAATGGCACCGAACACGGGCATGATCTTTCCGATGGACCCGCCCAGGCCGGCGGCCTTCTGGATGGAGAACACGCTGATTCCGCTGGACCTTCTGTTCATCGGGGCAGACGGGCGGATCCGCAACATCATCGCCAATGCGGTGCCGAAATCGCGCGCGCAGCTGCCGTCGGCGGGGCCCGTTGCCGCCGTTCTGGAGCTGGCGGGCGGCGAGGCCGACCGGATCGGCGCGCGGCCCGGTGACCGGGTGATCTGGAAGGCGCCCTGAGCTGAATTTGTAGAGCCCCAGCGGGCGCCGCCCATCCGGGCGGCTTGCCTCCTCCACTGCGCGCCGGGGGGCCAATGGGCTGGCGGCGCTGGGTGCCGGAACATCCCTCTCTTGCGCCCGATGGGTGGGGGCGGCTAGTGACGAGCCATGGGTTTCAACATCTTCACTTGGTGGACCGGCGCCACCTTCGGCACCTGGCTCAAGACCGCCCGGCATGGGACCGAGGTGGGCCGCGATGCGGACGGCAACATCTATTATGAGGGGAAGGGCCGGCGCTGGGTGATCTATGCGACCGACAATGACCCGAGCCGGGTGCCGCCGGAATGGCATCTGTGGCTGAAGCACACGCGTGCCGCGACACCGACCGACGTGCCGCTGCCTGTGAAGGCGTGGGAGCGCCCCTGGCGCCCGAACCCGACCGGCACGGACGTGGCCGAGGTGCCGCCGGGCGCGCTGTCGGCCGGGGGCCGGCGGGCGACATCGGCGGCCGATTACCGGGCCTGGACCCCGGGCCAGTAGGCGCGGCGATGTCACAGATGCTGAAGGACCATCTCGCGGAGGCACTGGCCGGCCTTGCCGTACTTGCGATTGCCGCCTGGTTCCTGGTCTTTGCGCTCGGCCGGACGGGCGCATCGGGCACGGACAGCTATGAGTTGAAGGCGCGCTTTCCCAATGCGACGGGGATCACCGTCGGGTCGGACGTGCGCGTATCGGGCATGAAGGTGGGCACGGTGACGGCGCAGGTGCTGGACCCTGCGAGCTATCAGGCCGTGCTGACCCTTTCGGTCGACAAGGCGGTCGCGCTTCCGCTGGACAGCTCTGCTGCGATCACGTCGGAAGGTCTGCTGGGCGGCAGCTTCATCGCGCTGGTTCCTGGTGGTGACCCGGAGAGGCTGGCGCCGGGCGACGAGATCACCGACACGCAAGGGTCGACCGACCTGATGGGCCTGATCGGATCCGTGATCAATCGCAGCGGCAGCGACGCGCCGGCGACGGACGCGCCGGCCGGCGCTGGAAAGTGAATTGCCTCCGGCTTTGGCCCGCGCTGGCCGCAGTGGCGGCGGCAGTGCTTGCCCTTCCGGCCGGCGCACAGACGCCGGGTGACGCCAAGGCGGCTGCACCCAAGGCTGCGACCACTGCCGTTCCCGCCGAGGCGCCGCGCGCGCGACCGGCGCCAACCCAGCGCCCCGTGCCGCTGTCCGAACGGACGGCGGTGATTGCGGCGCTGGACAAGCGGCTGGGAACGAACGCGGAATTCACGCTGAAGCCCGGCGAGCGCTTCACCTTCGGGCGGCTGCAGGGCGTGCTGCGCAGCTGCGAGCGCACCCAGTCGTTCGAGCGCAAGCAATCCGCCGCCTTCGTGCAACTGGTGGAGCAGCCGCCGGCGGGTGGGGGCCGGGCGGCGCCCGGACCCGTCCTGATCTTTTCAGGCTGGCTGTTTGCCGAGTCGCCGTCGCTGAACCCGGTGACGCACCCGGTCTATGACGTCTGGCTCAAGAGCTGCACGATGCGCTTTCCGGACGGGCCCAAGGCTCCGAGCAGTTCGATCGGCAGGAAGGGCCCGTCGGCGGCTGCGGGCGGCAAGCCGGCATCTTCTGCACCGGCAGCGCCCAGCCCGGCGCCCGCCGATCCGACGACCTGAGGGTCGATGCCTTCCAGCCTGTCGAGCGCGATCCAGTCCGCCTGCTGGCGGACGGCCGAGTCCAGCGCCGACATGTAGAGCGCGCGCTTTACCTCGTGTCCGCCGAAGCGGGCGAGGTGGGCGGTGAGGAACTGGGTGTCGAGCAGATGGAATCCGCCGACGCGCAGCCGCACCACCAGGTGGGCGAGCGCGACCTTGCTGGCATCGGTTGCGCGGCTGAACATGCTTTCGCCAAAAAAGGCTGCGCCCAGACGGACACCATAGAGGCCGCCGACCAGCCGGCCGTCATGGTCCCAGGTCTCGATGCTGTGGGCGTGGCCCTCGGCATGGAGGCGGCAATAGGCGTCGAGGATGGTGGGGTTGATCCAGCTCTGCTCGCGGCCGGGTGCTGCGGCCGAACAGGCCCGGATCACGGCGCCGAAGGCGAGATCATTGCTGTGGTGAAAACGTTCCTGTTTCAACACCTTGGCGAGTGAGCGCGGCAGATGGAACGCGTCGAGCGGGAGCACGCCGCGACGGCGCGGTTCGACCCAGAAGACATCGTCCGCCTCGCGCGCGTCGGCCATGGGAAAGAGGCCCGCGGAATAGGCGCGCAGCAGCAGGGCGGTTTCCAGCCGCTGCCCGGCCATGTCGCCGGGGTTGCCGGTCAGCGTGCCCACTGGGCCGCCTTCGGC
Source organism: Sandaracinobacter sp. (assembly GCA_046316515.1). Classification (GTDB taxonomy): domain Bacteria; phylum Pseudomonadota; class Alphaproteobacteria; order Sphingomonadales; family Sphingomonadaceae; genus Sandaracinobacteroides. The sequence continues at coordinate 5,870 of JBKDAC010000465.1, forward strand.
GCCGATGCAGCGCGGGTGGGGACAGGATTGTTGCCAGCCATCGTGGCACAAACGGGCGAAAGGCGCTGCTGTTGCATGCGCAGGCGCGCGCAGGCTGTGGCGGGGCAAGGCCACGCAGACGCTGCTGTTGGGACTGTCATGCGCCGGACCATGCGATTGCCTCCCCGCAGCGCCGCCAGGGGCGCCATTTGCGGCTGGGCGTATGCTGAAGTTGACAGAGCCGTTTGTCAAAGGAGCTTGTCATTCATCACGCCTTCAAAATCGGATTGTCAGGAGTGCGTCCGCTTGCAAGAGGCTGGGGCTGCTGCGATCTTGCGGGCGGCGCTGGCGCCACAACTTCGGGAGTTGGACCAAGAGATGAAGGCTGGATCGATCGCGCTTGTTACGGCTGGACTGGTTGGCGGGCTTGCGCTTGCGCTGTCGGTGAGCGGCCTTTTGGGCAGTGGCACGCTGGCGGCGCAGGATGCCGCCGAGCTGGCGCGGGTTGCAGGTGGCGAGACCGAGCGCGTGGTGCCGGGCAATGCGGGGCAGGTGAATCTGTCGTTCGCGCCGGTCGCGCGGACGGTGCAGCCGGCCGTGGTCAACATCTTCACGGCCCGTGTGATGCGGCAACGGCAGCAGATGGGGGCCTTCTTCTCGATGTTCGAGAGCCAGCCGCGGGTGGAGAATTCGCTGGGGTCGGGCGTGATCGTGGATGGTGCGGGCCTGGTGATCACCAACAACCATGTGGTGCAGGGCGCTGACCAGATCCTGGTGGCTTTGGCCGACCGGCGCGAATATCCGGCCAAGCTGGTGTTTGCCGAGCCCCGGCTGGACCTGGCGCTGCTGAAGATCGACCCCCAGGGCGCGGCGCTGCCGGTTGCCCGGCTGGGCGACAGCGACCGCGCGCAAGTGGGCGACCTGGTGCTGGCGATCGGCAACCCCTTTGGCGTGGGGCAGACGGTGACGCAGGGCATTGTGTCGGCGACGGCGCGCACGGGCATCGGGGTTTCGGATGCGCAGTTCTTCATCCAGACGGACGCTGCCATCAACCAGGGGAACAGTGGCGGCGCGCTGGCGGCGCTGTCGGGCGAGGTGATCGGGATCAACTCGGCGATCCTGACCGGTGGGCGCGACGGCGGGTCGATCGGGCTGGGTTTTGCGATCCCGTCGAACATGGTGAAGATCTTCCTGCGCGGTGCCAGCACGGGCAAGTTCGTGACCGCCTGGGTGGGCGTGGAGGGCGAGCCGCTGACCGCGGAGTCGGCGAAGGCCGCGGGGCTGGACCGGCCGACGGGCATGCTGGTGACTGCCGTGTCGGCGGGCTCGCCGGCCGACCAGGCGGGGCTGAAGGCGGGTGACATCGTCTATGCGATCGACGGCAAGGAGGTGCTGGATCCGGGTGCGCTGCGCTATCGGATCGCGTCGCAGCCGGTTGGCGAGAGCGTGACGGTGACCGTGGTGCGCCGCGGTTCCGCGCAGAATCTGAAGATGAACCTGACGGCGCCACCCGAAAGCCCGCCCCGGCAGCTGACGCAGATCCCTTCCGGCAGCATCCTGGCCGGCGTGTCCATCGCGAATCTGTCGCCGGCGCTGGCGCAGGAACTGGGCGCCGGGCTTCCCGAACGGGGCGTGGTGGTCGTGAACGTGCCGCGCGAGGCACCGGCGGCACGCACCCGCTTTCCGCGGCCCGGCGATATCGTGGAGAGCGTGAACGGGCAGCGCGTCGCGAGCGTGGCCGATGTGCGGACGGCCCTGGGGGCAGCGCAGGGCCAGACCCTGTTCCGGCTGAACCGCAACGGGCAGCGGGTGGAGTGCCTGTACCAGGCGCCGGCCCAGTTCGGCTGCCGCGCGGCTGCCTGACAGCTGATCGCCCGACAGCAGAATGGGCCGGCACCATGGGTGCCGACCCGTCTGTTGGGCATTCGGAGTGTCTTGCCGATCAGGCGTGCGGACACCATCGCAGCGCTGGCGACGTGGCCCCAGGCGCGACAGGGCGCGGGTGCGCTGGACAGGGCGGCCCAGGAGGACGTCGGCGATCTTCTGGAGGAATTGTGTGCCACCGTTCCTGTTTTTCTTGTTCTTGGTTTTCGAAGGATCCGACCCTTTTTTGCGACCCTGACCGTTGATCAGGCTGCGAGGGCGACGGCGGCGGGACGAACCGCAGCAGGCGCCATTCACACGACATTGGAGCGCCTCTCCTCGCCACCGATGCCGTTGCCCATGGCAAGCCCGGTGAGGGCTGCCAGTGACATGGAGACAACCCAGAAATAGGGCTGCAAGAAGAGATCGACGGACGCGCTGCCAACCAGGCCAAAGTCGAGGGCAGTCAACAGGGCCGAGGCGGCCAGTGCTGCAACATATTTTGCGACGTTCGACATCTTTGCGACCTTCTTCTCCTGTTGTGGTCCTCTTGCGGGGTCCTTCATGTTTCTTGTTTCGGCTTTGTCTGCCTTGCCCAAGAATAGTTCGCTTTTAACCAACCGAAATCAACGGCCGCATTGTCAAGCATTGCAGCAGGATCGTGTTGACAATCGGCCACGATTTGACTGCTTTTCGGGCCGTTCGGCGCTCTATTCGAACTCCAGGATCACGGCATCGACGGCCAGGCTGTCGCCGGCCTTTGCGTGGAGCTTCGAGACCGTCGCGCTCTTCTCGGCGCGCAGGATATTCTCCATCTTCATCGCCTCGACGGTCGCCAGCACCTGGCCTGCCTCTACCTTGTCGCCTTCGGCGGCCGCGATGGAGACGACGAGCCCAGGCATCGGGCAGAGCAGGAAGCGTGAGAGATCGGGCGTGACCTTGGGCAGCATATGGACCTGCAGCTGGGCCGCGCGCGGGGTGAGCAGCCGCATCGCACGCTGGCGGCCATGGTGGGTGAGGCGGAAGCCGGTGCCGCGGGGATCGACCTGGACGGCGATGGGGGTGCCGTTCACCCGGGCCTCCACCACGCCGAAGGGCGGGATGCGGCCTGCGGTTTCCACGGTGAGCGCTGCCCCATCGACGAGGACGCGGGTGCCCTTGCCGTTGCCCGAGACGGTGACGCGATGCTGTTCGCCATCGAGTTCCAGCACCCAGTCGGTGCCGGCCTCACCATCGTCGCCACCCAGCTGGCCGTCGACATGGGCGGCGCGGTTGGCAGCGGCCCTGCCGACGACGGCGCCGACGGCCAGGAGGGCCGGCAGTCTGTCGGCATCGGCCTGGGCGCCGACGAAGCCGTCAGGATATTCCTCGGCGATGAAGGCGGTGGTGACGGTCTCGCCTGCGCGGAAGCGCGGGTGCTGCATCAGCGCCGACAGGAAATCGGCATTGTGGTTGATGCCGCGCACATAATAGCGGTCGAGCGCCGCGATCTGGAGGTCCGCGGTCTCGAGCCGGGTTGGCGCATGGGTGATCAGCTTTGCGATCCTCGGATCATATAACATCGAGATCTCACTGCCCTCGACGACCCCGGTGTCGACGCGCACGCCATTGCCAGCGGCCGGTTCGCGATAGTCGCTGAGGCGGCCAGTCGACGGCAGGAAGCCGCGATAGGGATCCTCGGCATAGAAGCGCGTCTCGATCGCATGGCCCTCGAGTTTCACGTCGGCCTGGCCAAAGGCCAGCTTCTCGCCGGCGGCCACGCGGATCATCTGCTCAACGAGGTCGAGGCCGGTGATCGCTTCCGTGACTGGGTGCTCCACCTGAAGGCGGGTGTTCATTTCGAGGAAGTAGAAGCTGCGGTCGGCGCCGGCGATGAACTCGACGGTGCCGGCGGAGAAATAGCCGACCTTCTTCGCGAGCTCGACGGCCTGTTCGCCCATGGCGCGGCGCATGTCGGGCGTGACGAAGGGCGAGGGTGCTTCCTCGACAACCTTCTGGTGGCGGCGCTGGATCGAGCAGTCGCGCTCGTTCAGGTAGACGACATTGCCATGCTTGTCGCCAAGCAGCTGGATCTCGATGTGGCGGGGCTGTTCGACGAACTTCTCGATGAAGACGCGGTCGTCGCCGAAACTGGCCTTGGCCTCGCGGCGGACGCCGTCGAAGCCTTCGCGCAGTTCGGCCTCGGACCAGGCGAGCCGCATGCCCTTGCCGCCGCCGCCGGCCGAGGCCTTCATCATGACGGGGTAGCCGATTTCGGCAGCGATGCGGGCGGCATGGTCGGTGTCGGCGATTTCGCCCACGAAGCCGGGGACAACGGAGACCCCGGCGGCCTTGGCGAGCTTTTTGGATTCGATCTTGTCGCCCATGGCGGCGATGGCCGCGGCCGGCGGGCCGATGAAGGCGATGCCGGCTTCGTCCAGGGCCTTGGCGAACCATTCGCGCTCCGACAGGAAGTCGTAGCCGGGGTGCACTCCTTGCGCGCCGGTTGCCTTGCAGGCCTCGATGATCTTTTCGCCGAGCAGATAGGATTGGGCGGCGGGTGGGGGCCCCAAGTGGACGGCCTCGTCGGCCATCTCGACATGGACGGCGGCCGCGTCGGCGTCGGAATAGACCGCGACCGTGCGGATGCCGAGGCGCCGGGCCGTGCGAATGACCCGGCAGGCGATCTCGCCCCGGTTGGCAATCAGGATCTTGTCGAACAGCTTGGCCAAGTCGAACCCCTTCCCTCGCGCGCACGCCGTGCGGTGAAAGACGAGGGCCCGCCCCACGTCAAGGCCCGCCGCCCGCAGGGGCTAAATCAAATCACGCATGCCCCATTTCTGCGCTGAGCATGCGGGCGTCGATGCCGGCGGCGCGATAGCCTTCCAGCCAGCGCATGTCGGGGCCCACGTCCCAGATGAGGCCGACGGTGCCCGGCGTAATGAACCAGCCGTTCGACGACAGTTCGCGCTCGAGCTGGCCCGCGCTCCACCCGGCATAGCCCAGCGCTGCGACCCAGCGGGCGGGGCCGCGCCCCTGGGCGATGGCCGACAGCACGTCGCAGCTGCCCGTGAGCGCCCAGCGGCCGGCGACATGGCGGGTATCCTGGCCGCCCCAGTCGGGCGAATGGAGCACGAAGCCGCGTTCGGGCTCCATCGGGCCGCCTGCCAGCACCGGCAGCGCCGGGGTGTTGCCGGGATCGATGTCCAGCTGGCGCATGAGTTCGGGGACGGTCATGTTGTCCAATGGTTCATGCAGGCAGATGCCCATGGCGCCGCCCGGATCGTGCGAACACATGGCGATCACGCTCTGTTCGAACCGGTCGTCGCCGATTCCCGGCATTGCCAGAAGGAACTGGCCCGGCTGGTATGGCGTTTGCTGCATGGCCCCCCCTCTACGCCTGACACGCTGTCATGAACAGGCGCTAGACGTGGTGAACAGGTGGCATTAACGCCGATTTTTCACGCGTTCGACAGGAGACGAGACATGACGATCAAGGTTGGCGATTCCGTTCCCCACGCCGTTCTGACGAAGATGACGTCGGACGGCCCTGCGCCTGTCGACACCAACGAGCTGTTCGGCGGCCGTACGGTTGCGCTGTTTGCCGTGCCCGGCGCCTTCACCCCCACCTGCTCTGCCAAGCACCTGCCGGGCTTCATCGAGAAGGCCGACGAGATTGCGGCCAAGGCCGTGGACGAGATCGTCTGCCTGAGCGTGAACGACGCCTTCGTGATGGGCGCCTGGGGCAAGTCGGCGGGTGCCGAGGGCAAGATCACCATGCTGGCCGACGGCAACGGCGATTTCGCCAAGGCGCTGGGCCTGACGATGGACGGCTCGCGCTTCGGCATGGGCCTCAGGGCGCAGCGCTTCTCGATGCTGGTGAAGGACGGCAGGGTTGCCGAACTGAATGTCGAGGAGCCCGGCGCGTTCAAGGTGTCGTCGGCCGAGCATCTGCTGGCCCAGCTGTAAGGGCGGGCAGATGGACCTCGAGTATTTCGACGGCAGCCAGCGCTGCCTGGGCGTGCTGGAACTGCCGGATGCTGCGAAGTTCCCCGGGCCACGGCCCGGGGTCGTCGCGGTGCACGAGGCCTGGGGCCTTGGCGCGCAGGTGCGCACCCGCGCGAAGATGCTGGCCGAGCTGGGCTATGTGGCGCTGGCCGCCGACATCTTCGGCGACCGCCACATTCCGAAGGACCCGCCGGAAGCGTTCAAGATCATCGGTGACTTCGCGGCCGACACAGCTGCGCTGCGGGCGCGGGCCGGGGCTGCGGTTGCGGCGCTGAAGGCGCATCCCGGGTGTGACGGGCGGATCGCGGCGATCGGCTACTGCTTTGGTGGGCGGACGGTGCTGGAGCTTGCGCGCGCGGGCAACCCGGATGTGCTTGGCGTGGTGAGCTTCCACGGGGCGCTCGACACGGTGAGCCCGGCTGAGAAGGGCCGGGTGACGGCAAAGATCCTGGTGTGCCACGGCGCCGAGGACGAGCTGGTGCCGCATGCGCATCTGACTGGGTTCCTGGACGAGATGGCGGCGGCGGGCGCCGACTGCCAGACCATCGCCTATACGGGGGCGAAGCACAGCTTCACCAACCCGGAGGCGAAGGGCGAGCTGATGCCGACGATCATCCACCATCAGCGCACCGACGAGCGCAGCTGGCGGGCGATGCAGGCGCATCTGGCGGAGGTTTTTGGGTGAAGGCGGCTGGCGTCAACGCAACGCGTTGATCGCCAGACTTGCCGAAACCCCGGCCGGCGGGGCGGCTGGCTTCGCCTGCCGGCCGGCTTCAGCCGGTGCGCGTCCAGGTCTGGCTGCGGCAGCCGGCGTTGCGGGTAAGGCAGCCGCGGACGCGGATGGTGTTGGCGTCCTGGACGGTCAGCTTGCCCGAAAAGCGGCGGTTGATGTCGGGGGCGAAGACGCGGCCGCGGAAGGTGTTGGGCCCGTCGCGCTTGAAATCCTCGAACAGGTCCATGCCGATGAGGTTGGGGTGGCCGCCGCGCGCGGCGTCGGCGCGGGCCTTTTCATTGGCCGAGGCGACGCGGCCACAAACCTTGGGGCCGCAATCCTCGATCCGGACCTCGACGCTTCCGCTGGGGTTGCGCCAGAGCCCGTTGGGCGACATCTGCTCCTGCGCCGAGGCCCCCGTGCCTGCGCCGGCCAGCAGAAGCAGCCCGAAAAATGCCCCAGGAAATGACTTTGCCTGCATAAGATGCCCCCAACGCTGGACCTGTGCCCTCAGGATGCCGCGTGCCGGTCAGTCTCGCAAGAGGTCGTTGATGCCGGTCTTGGCCCGGGTCTGGGCGTCGACGCGCGTCACGCTCCCGGCGCAGGCGAGACTGGGGCCAGGGGCGCCGTCGGGCAGGGGCTTGCCGGGCAGCGCGCCGGGCACGACCACGGCATAGGCCGGCACTTCGCCGATGAAGACCTCGCCGGTGGCGCGGTCGATGATTTTGGTGGAGGCGCCCAGGAAGACGCCCATGGACAGGACCGCGCCTTCGCGCACGATCACGCCCTCGGCCACTTCGCTGCGGGCGCCGATGAAGGCGCCGTCCTCGATGATCACGGGGCCGGCCTGCAGCGGCTCGAGCACGCCGCCGATGCCGGCGCCGCCCGAGATGTGCACATTGGCGCCGATCTGCGCGCAGCTGCCGACGGTCGCCCAGGTGTCGATCATGCTGTTGGCCCCCACATGGGCGCCGATGTTGAGGAAGCTGGGCATCAGCACGGCGCCCGGCGCCACATAGGCGCCCCGCCGCACGACGGCGCCCGGCACCATGCGGAACCCGGCGTCGGCAAAGCGGTTCGCGCCCCAGCCTTCGGTCTTCAGCGGCACCTTGTCATACGCCGGTGCCTGGCCGCCTTCGACAACGGAATTGGCGGTCAGGCGGAAGCTGAGCAGAACGGCCTTCTTCAGCCACTGGTTCACCCGCCACTGGCCGTCTGCGCTGCGTGTCGCCACGCGGACCGCGCCGGAATCGAGGCCGGCGATGGCAGCCTCGACCGCAGCAGACACCGCCGTGTCGCCGGGCTTGAGAGTGTCGCGGCCGTCCCACGCGGCCTCGATGGCCTGTTCAATTGCGGTCCAGTCGGTCATGTGGGCAGCTCCTCAAGCCAGTCAGTCAGGTCGGAAATCTCGAAATCGATGAAATCGGGCGAATGGCCATGGTCGCCCCGTTCGGAGCCATTGTTCACCCAGCCCGTCACCATGCCCAGCGCGTGGGCGGGTTGCAGGTTGTGCGCCATGTCGTCGACGAAGAAGGCGCGCGCCGGGTCGACACCATGGAGGTCGCACAGGCCGCGATAGGCCCGGGGATCGGGCTTGGGATGATAGGCCATGGCGTGGATGTCGTGGATCGCCTCGAAGCAGTCGAGGATGCCGAGTGCCCCCAGCACCCGTTCGGCATAGGGCACATCGCCATTGGTGAACACCAGCCGCCGGCCGGGCAGCCTTTTCAGCGCCTTTTCCAGCCGCGGGCTCAAATCCAACACCGACATGTCGATATCATGAACATCCGCAAGGAAGTCGTGGGGGTCCACCCCATGGCTCAGCATCAGGCCGCGAAGGGTTGTTCCGTGCTCGTGAAAATAGCGCTTCTGGATCGCCCGCGCCTCGTCCCGGCCCAGCCCCAGCAGGCGGCCGACATAGGCTTCCATCTTGCGGTCGATCTGGGCGAACAGGTTGACGCAGGCCTGGTAGAGCGTGTTGTCCATGTCGAACAGCCAGCAGTTGACGTGTGCGAGCCGTCCCGTCATGTTTTGGTGCAACGAGAAGTCGCCTTTCGGGTCAGGGGGGCGGTCCATGCATCGCCCATAGACGAGGACGAACGGTTGAGGCCAGTTGCTGTTTCGAATGCCGGTGTCGTGCGCCCGTTGCGCAGGCCTGTGGCATTTTATCTGCTGCCGGTTGCCGGATCGTCCCTTGCGCTGGCGGCCTGCAGCGGTGCGGGCGGTTCCGGGACCACCCCGATCAGCTCGGCACCAGCCGCCGTGACTCCGACGCCCACCCCCACCCCGACACCTGCCCCCGTGACCAACTATGACACGGCGGAATATCGGCGATCGACCGCCGCAGCGCGGTCGGGCGCGATCACGGCCTGGCAGGCGGGCGCATCCGGCAGCGGGGTCACCATCGGCATCATCGACAGCGGGATCGATGCCGGCAGCGTGGAATTCGCCGGGCGGGTTTCGCCGGCAAGCCGCGATGTCAGCGGGCTGGGCCGGACGGTGCAGGATGTGTCGGGCCATGGCACCGCCGTTGCCGGGGTTGCAGCCGCTGCGCGGAACGACAGCGGGATCATCGGGGTGGCTTTCGGCGCGACGCTGGCGGTGTTCCGGGCCGACAACGGCAAGTGCACCGACGGCTGCAGCTATACCGACAATGCCATTGCCGCCGGGCTGGATGCCGCCGTCGGGGCCAATGCGCGGGTGGTGAACCTCTCGCTGGGCGGATCCAGCGCGGGCCCCACCCTGCGCAGTGCGTTCAACCGGACCGTCAGTTCGGGCACGGTGGTGGTGATTGCGGCGGGCAATGACGGCGCGGCGCAGCCAGATCCGCTGCCCTTGGGGGCGCTGAACGCCACGGGATCGGGCAACATCATCATCGCGGGATCGATCGACGCCAACGGCGCGATGAGCAGTATTTCGAACCGGGCAGGCGTTGCGCAGAACAATTTCCTGGTCGCCGTGGGCGAAGGCGTGCGCAGCTTCGATCACACGGGGCAGGCCTTCCTCTATTCCGGCACCAGCCTTTCGGCGCCGACTGTGAGCGGGGCGGTCGCCCTGCTGGCACAGGCATTCCCGAACCTGACGGGCACGCGCATCGCCGAGATCCTGTTCACCACTGCGGACGACCTGGGCGCGCCCGGAATTGACCCGGTCTTTGGCCGGGGGCGGCTGAACATCGGGCGCGCCATGTCGCCGATTGGGCAGACCAGCCTTGCGG
>JBKDAC010000466.1:0-2234 GCA_046316515.1 Sandaracinobacter sp.
CCCGAAAGGCGATGTTGGGCGCTGTCGGCACGGCGAAGCTGGCGCTGGCGACCGACGATGTGAAATCCAAGATGGTGATCGAGGCCGAAGCTGTTTCAAAGGCTTATGGCGACCGCACCATCATCCGCGACTTTTCCATCCGCATCCAGCGCGGCGACCGGATCGGGCTTGTCGGCCCGAACGGCGCGGGCAAGACGACTCTGCTGAAGCTGCTGACTGGCGAGATCGTGCCGGATGCGGGAAAGATCACGCGGGCAAAGACGCTGAACGGCATCACCATCGACCAGCAGCGCAGGCTGATGGACCCCAACCGCCGGGTGCGCGACGTGCTGGCCGACGGCGGCGACTGGATCGACGTGCGCGGGGTGAAGACCCATGTGCAGGGCTATGTGAAGCAGTTCCTGTTCCCGCCCTCGGTGATCGACGCCCGGATAGGCACCTTTTCCGGCGGCGAACGCTCGCGCCTGTTGCTGGCGCGGGAATTTGCGCGGGATTCCAACCTGCTGGTACTGGACGAGCCGACCAATGACCTCGATCTCGAGACGCTGGACCTGCTGCAGGAAGTGATCTCGGATTACGAGGGTACCGTGCTGATCGTCAGCCACGACCGGGACTTCCTGGATCGTACCACCACCATGACGATCGGTCTCGACGGCAGCGGCCGGGCCGACATCGTGGCGGGCGGCTACAAGGAGCTTGAGACGCTCTGGGCCGAGCGCGCTGCGAAGGCGCGCAAGGCCCCGGCGAAAGCAGCGGCACCGGCCGCTCCGCCCTTGCCGGCTGCGCCCCGGCGGAAACTCAGCTTCAAGGACCAGCATGATCTCGACCGGCTACCCGGCGAGATCGCAAGACTGGAGGCGGCCATTGCGGCGGTGGAGGCGAAGCTGGCCGACGCCGCGCTCTATACCCGCAATCCAAGGGAATTCCAGAAGCTTACCGCCGATACAGATGCCTTGCGCAACAAGCTGGAAGCCGCCGAGGAGCGCTGGCTGGAAGTCGCCGAACTGGCCGAAGCGCTTTCCGTTTAGGCGAAGTCGACGCCGGCCGGCGCGTCCATGTCCACATGGGCGAGGTGCCGCCCTGCCCCGTGCAGCGGCGCATTCGGGCAGGTGCTGCGAATGAAGGCTTCCACCTCAGGCGCAATTACGTCACGCCAGCGACGGCCGTTGAAGATGCCGTAGTGGCCGACGCCCGGGACCATGAAGTAGCGCTTGCGATCCTCGGGCAGGTTGGTCGCGATATCGAGCGCGGCCTTGGTCTGGCCGATGCCCGAGATATCGTCCCGCTCGCCCTCGATCGCGAACAGCGACACATCGGTGATGGCGCCCGGATCGACAGTCACGCCCCGGTGCATCATGATCCCGCGCGGCAGGTGATGGTTCTGGAACACCACGTCGATGGTCTGCAGATAGAATTCCGCCGTCATGTCGCAGACCGAGCGATATTCTTCGTAGAAGGCCTTGGTGGCGTCGGCGGATTCGTCGTCGCCCTGCACCAGGTGCTTGAACATTTCCCAGTGAGAAATCATGTGGTTGCCAAGGTTCATTGACATGAATCCGGCAAGCTGCAGGAAGCCCGGATAGACCTTGCGGCCGGACCCCGGATGGAGGACGGGCACGGTTGCGACCACATTCTGTTCGAACCAGGCGAACGGCCGCTGCATGGCGAGCGTGTTGACTGCGGTCGGCGCCTTCCGCGTATCGATCGGGCCGCCCATCATGGTGAGCGTGCAGGGCAGCGCAGGGTGTTTTGCGGCCGACATCAGGGCCACGGCCGCATAGACTGGGACCGACGGCTGGCAGACGGCGAGCATATGGGCCCGTGGCGACCCGGGCGGCGTGATCGCCGACAGCCAGTCGATCACATAATCGATGTAATCGTCGAGATCGAAGCTGCCGGCCGACAGCGGCGCCAACTTCGCATCGCGCCAGTCGGTGATGTAGACGTCATGGCTGGGCAGCATCCGCTCGACCGTGCCGCGCAGCAGCGTGGCATAATGGCCCGACATCGGAGCGACGATCAGCAGCTTGGGATCATCGGGCGAGGCGCCGATGCGCTCGAAGCGCTTCAGCTGGCCAAAGGGCTTGCGATCCACGATGACTTCGGTGACCGGAACCAGCTCGCCGTCGATCAGGGTGGAGGCGAAGCCGAATTCGGGTTTGCCGCGCGGGGCGGCGGCGTGGGAGAAGACATCAAGGGCAGCCGAGGCCATCTCGCCCGCGCCGGTATAGGCG
>JBKDAC010000467.1:0-17099 GCA_046316515.1 Sandaracinobacter sp.
GCTCTACCGCCCGGCGCTGCTGCTGACCGCCGAAGCCGCTCTCAGCATCCCGGGCCTGACACTCGACACGCTGGAGGCGGCCGCAATCCCGGACCTGTCCGGCGCCGAGCTCCTGCTGCTGGGCAGCGGTCCCACGCTGAAGCGGTCGGCGCGTACCTTTGTCGAGGGCCTGCGCGCCCGCAACATCCGGATCGAGCCGATGGACAGCGCAGCCGCCGCCCGCACCTACAATGTGCTGGCGGCCGAAGAGCGGCTGGTGGCGGCGCTGATCCTCTAGGCCATTATTCCGCCGCCATCGCTGCCTGGTCTTGGCCCAGCAGGCGGGCCCGCGCGGCTGCATATTCCCGCTTCAGGCGGCCGATCAGCTCTGCCGCCGGCAGCACCTCTTTCACCGCGCCGATGCCCTGGCCCGAGCCCCAGATGTCGCGCCAGGCCTTGGCGTCGGTGTTGCCGCCGCTGCCGAAGTTCATGGTGCTGTAGTCGCCCTTGGGGAGATTGTCCGGGTCGAGGCCGGCGGCCACGATCGACGGGCGGAGGTAGTTGCCGGAAACCCCGGTGAACAGGTCGGAATAGACGATGTCGGAAGCTGCGCCCTCCACGATCGCCTGCTTGTAGCGCTCGTCCGCGCGCGCCTCGGTCGTGGCGATGAAGGCCGAGCCCATGTAGCCGAAGTCAGCGCCCATGGCTTCGGCACCAAGGATGTTGGCGCCCGTGCCCATCGCGCCCGAAAGCGCCAGCGGCCCATCGAACCATTCGCGGATTTCCGACACCAGCGCGAACGGAGACAGCGTGCCGGCATGGCCGCCGGCGCCGGCCGCAACCGCGATGATGCCGTCCGCACCCTTCTCGATCGCTTTCTTCGCGAAGCGGTTGTTGATGACATCGTGCAGCACGATCCCGCCATAGCTGTGGATCGCGGCGTTCACATCCTCGCGCGCGCCAAGAGACGTGATGATCACCGGCACCTTATACTTCACGCACAGTTCCAGGTCGGCCATCAGCCGGTCGGTCGACTTGTGGACGATCAGGTTCACTGCATAGGGCGCATCGTCCGGCCCCAGTTCGCTGTTCAGCCGCTGCAGCCATTCCTCCAGCTGCGGCAGCGGCCGGGCGTTGAGGCTGGGGAAGCTGCCGATGATCCCGGCCTTGCACTGGGCTATCACCAGGTCCGGGTTGGAGATGATGAACAGCGGCGAGCCGATCAGCGGAAGCTGCATGTGGGCGCGAAGCTTTGCGGTGATTGGGTGCATGGGTGTCATCCTTCCAGTGATTTCAGCGGGACTTGGGCGTCGGCCAGCAGTTTGGGCGCTATTACGGCGCCCCGTTCCACCAGCGCCTTGCCCTGGACATAGTCGCGGGGTGCGTTGATGCAGTCGAGCGCCACCACGGCGCCAGCCCTCAGATAGACGAGGGACCAGCTGCCTGAGGCGGGATCGCCCCGAACCACCCGCGCATCATGACCCAGCGACAGACCGACCGTCTGCAGCTTCAGGTCATACTGGTTCGACCAGAACCAAGGGCATACATCATAGGATTTCGCCGCGTCGCCTTGGACGATATGGGCGGCGGCCGCCTTCGCCATGTCGACGGCGTTCTGCACCGATTCCAGCCGGATGCGCGCGCCACCGGCATAGCGGTTCTGGTGGACCGCGCAGTCACCGATCGCATAGACCTGGGGCAGGGTGGTGCGGCAGTGGCCATCCACCTCGACCGCGTCCAGTCCCAGCGGGGCAACAGAGGGCACAAGTCCGATACCGGCGATCACCAGGTCCGCAGGTAGGCTGCTGCCGTCTGCCAGGCGCACGGCCGACACGCGGGATTGACCCTCAAGTGCCGCGACCTGCGCATCCAGCAGGATGCGCACCCCATGCGCCTCGTGGGCCGCTTTGTAGAAGTCCGACACCTCTGGGCCGGCGACACGGGCGAGCAGGCGGGGCTGCGCCTCCACCACCGTCACCTGCTTGCCGGACTTGGACAGGACGGCGGCAGCCTCCAGGCCCACATAGCCGCCGCCGATGATCACGATTGCCTGCGCGGTGTGCAAATCTGCGCGCAGGTCGTCGTCGTCCTGCCGGGTGCGGATCACATGCACCCCGCCCAGATCGCTGCCCGGGCAGGCAAGGCGCCGGGCGTGTCCGCCAGCCGCCCAGATCAGCGTGCCGAAGGCGAAGCTGCGGCCATCTTCGGCATGGGCGACGCCGCCCTCCACGCGGCTGATCCGGACTCCTGTCAGGATCTCGACATTGCGTTCGGCCCAGAAGGCCGGGGGTCTGAGCAGCAGGCGATCGGCTGTGCGTTCGCCGGCCAGATAGTCCTTGGAGAGCGGCGGGCGTTCATAGGGCAGGTCGGACTCCTCGCCGACCATCCGGATCGTCCCGGCAAAGCCCTCCTGCCTCAGCGAGATGGCCGCCTGCGCGCCGGCCTGGCCGGCCCCGGTGATCAGGATGTCGCTGTGATCGCTCATTCGTCGCCATAGACCTTGATCTCGCGCGGGCCGCGGGCGCTGGCCCGGCCGCGGTACATGCCGGGCGAGTTGAAGCTGAACAGGCCGTCGCCGGTGGGCCCTAGCACGATCACCCCACCGTCGCCGCCCAGCGCCAGCACTTCGGCCATCGTCGTGTCGGCCGCTTTCTGCAGCGGCACCTTGCCGAACCGGGCGGCATCGCAGATCTGCGAGGCGACGCGGGTGCGGATGAAGATCTCGCCCGAGCCGGTGGCGGAAATGGCGCCGCAGCGGTTGTCGGCCAGCGTCCCGGCGCCGATAAGGGGGGCGTCGCCCACCCGGCCCGGCGCCTTGCCCGTGAGGCCGCCGGTGGACGTGCCGGCGGCAACCGTCCCCTTCGTGTCGCGTGCGACCGCGCCAACGGTGCCCATGCGGACCTCGGGTCGATCAAGCGCGGCGCCCTGGTTGCGCATGCGGAGGTCCATCAGCTGCTTGCGGCGGCGTTCGATCATGAAATGGCTGTTGGGCACCTGCGAGAGGCCGGCCTCGCGGGCATATTCGTCTGTGGCGGCGCCGGCGAGGAACACATGCGGCCCCTTGTCCATCAGCGTGCGGGCGAGCGCGATGGGGCTGAGGGTGGACTTCACGCCCGTCACGCCGCCGGCGCGGCGGCCCTCTCCCTCCATTATGGCAGCGTCGAGCTCGATCGTGCCGGCCGAGGTGAAGACGGCGCCGACGCCGGCATTGAACCAGGGCGAAGCCTCGAGCACTGCAACGGCTGCGACAATCGCGTCGGTTGAGCTTCTTCCTGCCTTCAGGATTGCGGTGCCGGCGTCCAGGGCCTTTGCCAGATCGGCGCGGATTGCGGCATCGTCGGCCGCGTTGATGTCGGCCCGTTCGATGACGCCGGCGCCGCCATGTATGGCGATGGCCCAGTCGGCGGCAACGGCCGGCGTGGTGGAGAGCAGGACGGCGGCGAGTGCAAGACGGATACGCATGCCGCGTCGATAGCGTGCCGGTCGGCGTTGGCAAGGCATGGGTCCAAAGGACGACGATGGCAAATCGGCGATTGACCCGCAGGCACGCTTGGCGCTATCGCCGCGCGCTCACGGCTGGCGGGGTAGCTCAGCTGGTTAGAGCACAGGATTCATAACCCTGAGGCCGCGGGTTCAAGTCCCGCCCCCGCCACCATCGATCTGGACGACGATTTGCGCGAAGCGCAAATCCACGACTGCAGATCGATACGGCCGGCCTGCGCCGGGAAGGGCGAAGCCCAAGCGGCGAAAGGTCCGACGGCATGGCTTTGCCAGACCTCTTTCTGTTTTTTGGGTAATCCAAGCGGACTCGGCGGCGTTCCGCGTTGCGCGGACAACCGCGCAGGGCCGCCGGCCGCGCTCTGGCCGTGTCTGCCGCGCTACGCTCCGCCCGCCACCCAGGCCGCCACATCCGCCGCCACCCGGTTCGCTGCCCCATTCAGCGCCAGCGCCACGTCCGTGCCGTCTGGGCTGGCCACTGCCGCCTCGCGCTCGAAGCGGCGCTGCCGAACGCCGTCCGGGCCGGCGAGCGTCGCATCGAAGCGAACCTTCACCTGCCGACCATCCCGCACGTCGAGGCCGAAGGCCATCAGCTGGCCGGTCAGCCGCCGCCCGCCTGTCTGCCCTGAGGAGCGCTGGTCGACGACGGCGATGCCCGAATGCACCAGCGTGTCCGCGAGCAGCCGCTGGAACAGCCGGTTCGGCTGTTCCGACCATTGCGCGCCCCTCACATACTGGATTGCCGTGTCGGAGACGGTGACGGGAATGCGCAAAGTCTGCAGCGCCCCGGGCATCGATGGCGTATCGATGGTGACAGCGTTCGCCATGTCGATGGGCTTGGTGCCGGTGGGTACGGCGGCCGGGGACGCGGCGGAGAGCGTGTAGAGCGCGTCCGGACGGGGGCTGTTGCCGCCCACCTGGATAATCGGACTGCAGGCCGGGACTAGCAGTGATAAAGCGAGAAGCGAAAGGGGCTTGGCGGTCATTTCGGCTGGGCCTCCGGCTCGTAGTCGGGAAGCGGGCGGCCCCCGGTGATGGCGCCCAGCGGCTCCTCGTCGAGCTTGGCGGCAAGCGCCCCCATCTGCTGGCTGACGTCGCGCAGGTCGGCGACCAGCTGGTTCACCTGGGGGACCGTCTGGGTGGACAGGCTGTTGACGCCAGGCTCGGCGGTCTTGGCCAGGCTGTCGACTCGCTTCAGCGTCGCCTCGGCCGTCACGATGGCGCGCCGCAGTTCGTTGATTAGCGGCTTGCCGTCCTCTGTCAGCAGGGCGTTCGCACTGTCGCTGGTGCGCGCCAGGCTGTCGGCCGCGCGGGTGGCGGCTGTCAGCGTCTTCTCGGCCTCACGGATGGCTTCGCGGATGGCCGGGCCTTCCTGGGCCACCCCGCCCGACACCTTGTCCAGATTGTCGATCAGGCTGGCGAAGCGGGCGCGATTCTCGTCGTTGAAGATCTCGTTCAACCGGGCGAGCAGGGTCGAGGCGCGCTCGATCACCTCGGGCGCGGTTTCCAGGATCTGGCCGAAGCCGCCCGATGTGGCCGGGATGACGGGCACGCCATAGGGCCCGGGCTCGATCAGCGGGGCCTGCCCGCGCATGCTGCCCGACAGCTGCACCTCGGTGACGCCGGTGAACCCGACGGAATTGAGGCTGGCGGTCGTGCCTTCCAGAATCGGCGTCTCGGGCTGCAGCGCGATGCGCACGCGGATGAACTGGGGGGTTTCAGGCATCAGCGCGATGCGCTGCACCTGTCCCACGGGCACGCCCGAGAAGGAGACGTTGGAACCCACCGCAAGGCCCGAGACGGACTGTGTGAAGAAGATGTCATATTCGGCCTTGTCCTCGCGCGAGAAGCGGGCGAGCCACAGCACAAAGCCGAACAGGGCCAGCACCAAAACGAAGGTGACGGCGCCCACCAGCACATGGTTGTGGCGGTTTTCCATCAGCCAACCTCCATCGGGGCATGGTGCTGTGCGATCGCGGCAGCCCGACCGCGCGGGCCCGCGAAATATTCCTGCACCCACGGGTGGTCGAACCGCGTGAGCTCGGCGACCGTTCCGCTGGCGATGATGCGCTTGTCGGCAATCACGGCTACCCGGTCGCAGATGGCGTGCAGCGTGTCGAGGTCATGCGTGATCAGGAACACCGTCAATTGCATGGTTTCCGCCAGGGTCCGGATCAGCGTGTCGAAGCCGTCGGCCGCGATCGGGTCCAGCCCGGCGGTCGGCTCGTCCAGGAACAGCAGTTGGGGATCCAGCGCCAGCGCCCGGGCAAGGGCTGCCCGCTTCTTCATCCCGCCTGACAGTTCGGATGGATATTTGGGCCCGGCCTCGGGCGGCAGGCCCACCATGGCGATCTTGTAGGCGGCGATCTCGTCCATCAGGGTCTGCGACAGGGTGAAATATTCGCGGATCGGCACCTGGATATTCTCGGCAACCGTAAGGCCCGAAAACAGGGCGCCGCCCTGGAACAGCACACCCCAATGGCGGGTCATGTCCTGGTCCTGGGTGATGTCACCCCCCATCACGCTGCGGCCCAGCACCTCGACATGGCCTTCAGCGGGGTGCTGCAGCCCGATAATCGACCGCATCAGCACCGACTTGCCCGTGCCCGATCCGCCGACCACGCCCAGAATCTCGCCCGGCCACACGTCGAGGTCCAGATTCTCGTGCACGGTCTGGCTGCCGAAGCGGTTCACGAGCCCGCGCACCGCTATCACCGGCCTGGTGTCGGTTTCCAGCGGGCGCATCAGTTAAACCCCAGCGCCGAATAGAAGACGGCGAACATGGCATCGAGGACAATCACGATGAAGATCGCCTCCACCACGGCCCCGGTGGTGCGCTGCCCCACGGATTCGGCATTGCCCGTCACCTTGAAGCCCTGGTGGCAGCCGATGATGGCGATGATGGCGCCGAACATCGGGGCCTTCGACATGCCGATCCAGAAATCCGCCATCGGCACCACCTCGCGCAGGCGCTGCACGAAGTTGGCCGGCGGAATGTCGAGCGAGACCCAGGAGAAAAGGCCACCGCCGTTGCTGGCGAGGACGGACGCATAGAAGGCAAGCAGCGGCATCATCAGGATCAGCGCGATGGTGCGCGGCAGCACCAGCACCTCCACCGGGTCCAGCCCGATGGTGCGCATGGCATCCACCTCCTCGGCCAGCTTCATCGATCCGATCTGCGCCGCGAAGGCCGAGGCAGAGCGACCGGCAACCATGATCGCCGTCAGCAGGATGCCCAGCTCGCGGAATGTGGCGCGGCCCACCAGGTTGATAACGAATACCTCTGCGCCGAACTGTCGCAGCTGCACCGCGCCCTGCTGCGCCAGCACGATCCCGATCAGGAAACTCATGAGCCCGATGATGCCGAGCGCATTGAAGCCCACCTGCTCCATCTGGACCGAGACGGCCCCCCAGCGCACCCCGCGGCGCGACGTGACGCTGCGCCACGCCGAAATCAGGGTGAGGCCGACGAAGCCCAGGATCGCGGTCAGATTGGCCCAGGCCAGGATCACATATTGCCCCAGCCGGGCGAGCTCGCGCTCCCAGAAGGGCGCGGCAACCGGGCGTATCTCGCACGGCCGGTCGGCGGCGGCGACCTCTGCGATCAGGCGCTCTGCGTCGGGGCTGGCGCCTTCGACACGGCTCCCCGGACGGTCCCGCAACAGGCGGTGCACCATCCAGGCGCCGATGGTGTCTATGCGCGTGACGCGCGACAGGTCGATGACGAGTGCGCCGTCTTCCCCGGCAAGAAGGTCGTGTAGCGCCCGTTCGGTTTCGGAAATCCGCGCGATCGACAGACTGCCTGCAAAACGCAGGGTGCCATTGTCGATGCTTATGTCGAGCATGGGGGCGTCTGAACGCGCATCTGGTGGCGCCGGGTCTGACATTCGCGGCCGATGCTCTCCTGCAGCATGATCAGCTTTTGCATATCGCCTGTTGTCGTTGCAAGGAAGCGCCGATGGTGCGCCCAATCATACTGCTGTTCCTGCTTCTGGTTGCAATGCCGGCAGTCGCAAAGACGATCCAGGGGCATGTCATTCGGGTGAAGGATGGGGATTCGCTGATGCTCTATCGCCCCGACGTGAAACGGACGAGCGAGGTGCGGCTTGCCGGGATCGATGCGCCAGAGCTTGCCCAGCCCTGGGGGCTGCAGGCCCGTTCGGCGCTGCGGCGGAAGGTGGACGGCCGGCTCGTTCGCGTGGAGCTGACCGACCGCGACCGCTATGGCCGGCTGGTCGGGCGGGTCTGGGTGGGGCCGACCTATGTGAACGCCTACATGGCCCAATATGGCCACGCCTGGGCCTTTGACCGCTATCTGAAGGACAGCGACATCCGCGGCGGCCAGAACCTTGCCCGGCGGGAAAAACGCGGGCTGTGGGCGCTGCCGCCGGAGGATCGGCTGCCGCCGCCGACCTGGCGTGAACGCAATCCGCGGACTAGTGGCCCATGACGCCGCTCTCCATCTATGACATGGACAAGACGGTGATCCGCCGGGCCAGTTGGACCTGGTGGCTTCTGCACTATGCCCGGACAGAGGCGCCGCTGCGGCTGCTGCTGGTGCCGCTGATCCCGCTGCCGCTTCTGGGCTATACGCTGGGGCTGCTGGGCCGCAAGGGGCTGAAGCAGGCAACCCAGGCCCTGCTGATGGGGCGCCGCGTGCCGCGCGCTAAGGTGGAGCGGGCGGCCGAGAGCTTCGCGGCGGGCTTCGGCGCGCGCGAGGAGCTGGCAGGCGCGCTGGCCGCGATCGCGGCCGACCGCGCGGCCGGCAGGGAGGTCTGGCTGGCGACCGCCAGCTGCCGCTATTTCGTGGAGGCACTCGCCCGCCGCTGGGGCATCGACCGGGTGGTCGCAACCGAGAACCATTGGGACGGCGACCGGCTGACAAACCGCATCCGGGGCGAGAACTGCTATGATATCGGCAAGCTGCGCATGATCCTGGCAGCGCTTGCCGGTCGGCCCCCGCTGGTCCGCTTCACCTCAGACCATGTCAGCGACCTCATCGTGCTCGACTGGGCCGACGAAGCGGTCGCAGCCAATCCGTCGCCCGCGTTCAGGCGGGTTGCTGCACAGCGCGGCTGGCCTGTCGTCGACTGGGCATCAGCCTGACGGCGAACAGGGCCAGAAGCAGCGCGGCATAAATCCAGGGCTCCAGCTGGAAGCCCTTCACCCTCAGGATGAAGTGGATGCAGCCGGCGATCCCGGCCATATAGGCGAGCCGGTGCAGCGCCTGCCAGCGCCGCCCGCCCAGCGCCCGGATCGCCGCGCGGCTGCTGGTGGCGGCAAGCGGGGCCATGGCGATGAGACCCAGCATGCCGAACAGGATGAAGGGCTTCTTCAGCGCCTCTACCCACAGCCGCGAAAGGCTGAGGTCGAGTTCCATCCACAGATAGAAGCCCAGATGGACCGCCGCATAGGCAAAGGCCCACAGCCCCAGCAACCGCCTGAGCGACATGATCGGCGTATAGCCGGTCAGCCGGTGGATCGGCGTAACTGCGAGTGCGGCCACCAGTGTTCTGAGCGCCATCAGCCCGAGCGCATTGTGGGTATAGGCGACAGGCTCGGCCGAGATCCGCAGCGAAGCAGGGTCGGCAAACAGCAATTCCGCCCAGCCGGCCAGCAGGAATAGGCCTGGAAGGGCCACGAGCAGGTGGACAGTCGGCTTCAGCCAGGCCGGCGGGGCATTCAGCCGCTGCCGGGGTGCGACCGTAGCATCTGCCATCAGTAGAACTTCTTCAGGTCCATGCCCTTGTAGAGCTGGGCCACCTGGGCGCCATAACCGTTGAAGGGCAGGGTGGGGCGCTTGCGGAACTCGCCGATCCGCCGTTCGGTCGCCTGGCTCCAGCGGGGATGGTCCACATCTGGGTTCACGTTGGACTAGAAGCCATATTCACTGGGCTGCGACTGGTTCCAGCTGGTCAGCGGCTGGCGTTCCACAAAGTCGATCGCCACGATCGACTTGATGGACTTGAAGCCATATTTCCAGGGCACGACAAGCCGCAGCGGCGCGCCATTCTGGTTGGGCAGGCGCCGCCCATAGAGGCCGACCGCCAGCAACGTCAGCGGGTTCATCGCCTCGTCCAGGCGCAGCCCCTCTCGGTAAGGCCAGTCGAGTGCCGGGAAGCCGACGCCGGGCATCTGCTTCGGGTCGGCGAGCGTCGTGAAGCGGACATATTTCGCGTTGGAGAGCGGCTCGACCGACTTCAGCAGCCCGGCGAGGGGGAAGCCGACCCATGGGACGACCATCGACCAGCCCTCGACGCAGCGCATACGATAGACGCGCTCTTCCAGGCTGACCTTGGAGATCCAGGTGTCGACATCCAGCGTCACCGGCTTCTGCACCAGGCCGCCGACGCGGACGGTCCAGGGGCTGGGCCGCAGCGTGCCGGCGTTGCGCGCCGGATCGTCCTTGTCGAGGCCGAATTCGTAGAAATTGTTATAGCTGCTCACCGCATCAAGGGGCGTCGGCTCCTCGGACGTGGCGATCGTGCGTTGCGCCTTCAGCGGGGCCAGCTTCGAAACATTCGTGCTCGCCAGAAGCGGGCCGGACACGGCCGTCAAGCCCAAGCCCCCCACGATCTGGCGGCGGTTCAGGTAGAGCTGCTCAGGCGTGGCAGCGGCTTCGGGGAGGTGCCAGTCGGGCTTTGGATAATAGGGCATGGCATCATCCTATACGCCACAACTGAACCCGCGGTTACACCCCTGATGTGCATGGTTTCCCATGCCTGCGGCTATGGAGCGCGCCTCAGGCCACTGCCCCGCAGGCCCGCTGGATCCGCCGGCACGCCTCTTCCAGCGCCTCCGTCGAAGTCGCATAGCTGATCCGGAAGGCCGGGCTCAGGCCAAAGGCAGCGCCGTGCACCACGGCCACCCCCTCGGTCTCCAGGAAATAGGCTGCCACATCCTCGTCGGTCGCCAGCAGCTTGCCGCCCGGCGTCGTCTTGCCGATCAACCCCGCGCAATCGGGATAGACATAGAAGGCACCCTCGGGCCGCGGGCACGTCAGGCCCTGGGCCTGGTTCAGCATGGAGACGACAAGGTCGCGTCGCGCCTGAAAGGCCGTGTTGCGCGCCTTCAGGAAATCCTGCGGCCCGTTCAGGGCGGCAACGACTGCGGCCTGGGCGATGGAGCAGGGGTTGGACGTGCTCTGCGACTGGATTTTGGCCATCGCCTTGATGATCGGCTTCGGGCCGCCGGCAAAGCCGATCCGCCAGCCCGTCATCGCATAGGCCTTGGACGCGCCGTTGACGGTGAGGGTGCGGTCGAAAAGGCGGGGTTCGACGCTTGCGATGGTTGCAAAGCGGAAGTCGTCATACACGATATGCTCATACATGTCGTCCGTCAGCACATAGACGTGCGGGTGGCCCAGCAGCACGTCGGCGAGCGCGCGGATCTCCGCCTCGGTATAGGCGGCGCCCGTTGGGTTCGAGGGCGAGTTCAGGAACACCCACTTGGTCGCCGGCGTGATGGCGGCATCCAGCTGTTCGGGCAGCAGCTTGAACCCCTGCTCGATCCCGCACGGCACGATGACGGGCGTGGCGCCACAGAATTGCACGATGTCGGGATAGCTCACCCAATAGGGCGCCGGGATCACCACCTCGTCGCCCGGGTCCAGCGTTGCGACCATGGCGTTGAAGATGGTCTGCTTGCCGCCGACATTCACGCTGATCTGGTCCAGCGTATAGTCGAGGCCATTGTCGCGCTTGAACTTGGCCTGCACGGCCGCCTTCAGCGCAGGCGTGCCGTCGACTGCGGTATATTTGGTCTGGCCCTTGCGGATGGCCGCGATGGCCGCCTCCTTCACGAAGTCCGGCGTGTCGAAGTCGGGCTCGCCCGCGCCCAGGCCGATGATGTCATGGCCGGCCGCCTTCAGCTCGGCCGCCTTGCTGGTGACCGCTATGGTAGGCGAGGGGCTGATGCGGTTGATGGCGGCAGAGAGTAGGGGCATGGCGGCTCCTCAGGGCAAATGGGCACCGGCCCGATAGAGTTATGCTGGTGCCCCCGCAAGGCGCGCCGGAAACAAACCGCGCAGCGAATTGCCCAGCAGGAAGCCTTGCGCCAGATCGGCCGCCGTCAGCTCCGCTTCCCGCGCCTGTCCCGTCAGCAGCAGCTCGGCGCGCAGAACGCCGGGCAGCAAGCCCAGCCGGGCCGGCGGGGTCAGCAGCCGGCCGTCGTGTTCGACGAACAGTGTCGTGAAGCTGCCCTCGGTCAACAGCCCGTCAGGTCGGACAAACAGGCATTCGAACGCACCACTTTCCCGCCGGGCATCATCATAGAAGGCGCGGTCGCCGCTCTTGTGGGCAAGTCGCCAGTCTGCGGGGTCCACGGGCAGCGGAACCAGTGCCACAGGCGCCGCGCCGAGCGATGACGGCGGAAGGGGCGACAGCTGCAGTGCAATCCCGCCTTCGGCCGACAGCAGCAACCGCATGCGGCACGCATCGGCGACCGACAGCGCAGCCAGTTTCGCCCGCGTTGCTGGCCGGTCGAAGGCGAAACCGAAGCGGGCGGCAGACCGGGCCAGCCTGTCGAGGTGCAGGTCCATCCGCGGGATCCCGTTGGGGGCAATCCGCATGGTCTCGATCAGGGTCCGGGGCGCCGACGGCCGCAGGAATCGCGCCTTGGCGAGGCTCTCGGCCCATTCGGCACCTGGTTCGCTGTCGGCGACGATGCCGCTGCCCAGGCCCAGCGTCGCGCGGCTGCCCTCCACCTCCAGGGTGCGGATCGCGACGGAAAAGGCGGCGGATCGGGCGCCGGGCCCGATCCATCCCAGGCTGCCGGTATAGAGGCCGCGAGCATGCAGCTCCAGCTCGGCGATGACCTCCATCGCCCGAATCTTGGGCGCGCCCGTGATGGAACCGCAGGGGTGCAGCGCGCGCAAAACCGCCAGCGCATCCAGCCCCGGCCTCAGCTGCGCCGTGACGGTGGACGTCATCTGGTGGATGCTGGGGTAGGTTTCGATCGCGAACAGCTGGGGCACCCGCACGCTGCCGGGCTCCGCCACGCGGGACAGATCGTTGCGGATCAGATCCGTGATCATCAGATTCTCAGCGCGATTCTTGGGGTCGGCGGCCAGCGTGCGGGCAGCGGCCGCATCCTCTACAGCGCCGGCGGCGCGTGGGGCGGTGCCCTTCATCGGGCGGGCGGTCAGGTCCCCGTCCGACAGGGTGAAGAACAGCTCGGGCGACAGGCAAAGCCACCAGCGCCCGCCGCCCAGATGCACGACACCGCCATGCGGCGCCGCCGCCGGGCTGAACAGGCGGGCGAACAGCGCAAGCGGATGGCCTTGCAGGGCAAGGTCGGCGGGAAAGGTGAGGTTCGCCTGATAGATGTCGCCCGCCGCGATCCAGTCGCGCACCCTTCCCACGGCCGCCTGCCAGTCGGCTGGCGCGACCCTTGGCCGAAGCGGGCCCAGTGTGGCCGGGGTGCGCCAGGGTCCCAGCAGTTCGCCGAGCGCAGCCGCATCCAGCAGGCGCGGGGCGCCATGCCGGCTGAAGCGCAGCCAGGGATTGCCGCGCGTGAGGGTCCCGAGCGCCGGGTCGAGTGTGGCGCCGGCCTCATAGGACAGGGCGCCCACGCTGCAGTCGCCGGCCTCGGCCCATCCGCCGATCCGGGTCAGCAAGGCCTCCACGTCGGTGCCCTCGGCCACCTCTGTCGGTGCGGTAAACAGGCGCGCGGCCCCGATCTGCCGGTCCCACAGCAGGGCGAAGGGTTCAGCCGGGTCGAAGGGCAGGGCAGCGGTCATGCGAGGCCGCCGTTAGCCCAAGGATCACCGGTTGCCAAAAGCGCTTTCAGCCGCAATGCAGTGGGGCATATGCGGCCCGGTGCAGGCCAGCCAAAGGGAGACCGGAATGCGGATTTCGACGTTTGCGCTTGGGATTGCCCTGCTCGCCGCCCCCGTGATGGCCCAGGAGGCGAAGGTGCCCGCCGTGCCGACGCCCGCGGCGATCGTTGCCGACGGCATCCCGGCGGTGCCCGTCAGCCTGCGCGACGCGACGCTGCCGTATATGGAGTTCCGTTCGGCAGGCTTCCTGTCGTGGGACCCGAAGACGAAGGCCATGCTGATCGCGACCCGGTTCGGCAACGCCAACCAGATCCACGAGGTGAAGGCACCGGGCGCTGCCCGCACCCAGCTGACGTTCGAGCCTGAGCCCGTTTTCAATGCCGCCATCCTGCCGTCGGGCGATGCGACCATCGTGGTGAAAGACGTGGGCGGTGCCGAGAATTTCCAGATCTATCGTCTCGAATCGGGGCGCCTGGTGCTGCTGACCGATGGCAAGAGCCGCCACATGGGCGTCAGCATCTCGAAGGACGGCAAGCTGATCGGCTATGCCTCCAACGCGCGCAACGGCCGCGACAGTGACCTCTATGTGATGGACCCGCGCGATCCCGGGACGGCACGCCGGCTGATCGAGCGCCAGGGCGGCGGCTGGGCCATCGCCGACTTCGCGCCCGACGGGAAAAGCGCGGTGGTCGGCGAATACCGCTCCGTGCAGGACAGCGAGCTCTACAGCCTGGATCTGGCGAGCGGCGCCTTGACCCCGCTGACCGTGGACAATGAGAAGATCGCCTGGGGCGGAGCCAAATATGGTCCCGACGGGCGCCTGTTCGTGACAAGCGACAAGGGCAGCGACTTCCAGCAGCTTGGCGAGCTGGTACCCGGACAGGGCTTCGTGCCGATCGGGCCGGCCGCGAAATGGGATGTCGACGGCTTTGACGTTTCGCCCGATGGCCGCAGCCTTGCCGTCATTACCAACGAGGCGGGCGTCGCCCGGCTGCGGGTGGTGGACAGCCGCACCGGTGCCGTGACGGCCGAGCCGAAATTGCCGGCCGGCGTGATCGGCGGCCTGGAATATGCGCCCTGGGGTGCGCTGGGCTTCAGCCTGTCGTCGGCGCGGTCCCCGTCGGATGCCTACAGCTTCGATCCGGCCACTGGTGTGGTTGCGCGCTGGACGCAGAGCGAAACGGGTGGCCTCGATGCCGCCCGCAATGTCGAGCCCGAGTTCGTGCGGGTGAAGAGCTTCGACGGGCTGGAGGTCACCGGCTTCCTCTATCGCCCGGACCCGGCAAGATTCCCGGGCAAGCGGCCCTTGATGGTGAACATCCACGGCGGCCCCGAAGGCCAGTCGCGCCCGGGCTTCCTGGGCCGCAACAACTACCTCATCAACGAGCGCGGCATTGCCATCTTCTACCCGAACGTCCGCGGTTCCACCGGCTTCGGGAAGCGCTTCGTCAGCCTCGACAACGGCCCGTTCAAGCGCGAGGAGAGCGTGAAGGACATCGCCGCCTTCGTCGCCGCGCTGAGCAAGGACCAGGGGCTCGATTCCAGCCGCTTTGCGGTGACGGGTGGCAGCTATGGTGGCTACATGACCTATGGCGCGCTGACGCTCTATCCGAAGCTCTGGCGCACCGGCCTTGCCGTCGTCGCCATCTCGGATTTTGTGACCTTCCTGGAGAACACTGCGGAGTATCGCCGCGACCTCAGGCGCGTCGAATATGGCGACGAGCGCGACGCGAAGCAGCGCGCAAAGCTGAAGGAGATCAGCCCGCTGGGCCGGGCCGACCGGATCGCGGTGCCGCTGATGGTGGTGACGGGCGCCAACGACCCGCGCGTGCCGGCCTCGGAAGCCGACCAGATCATCGCGGCCGTGCGTGCCAAGGGCGGCACGGCGTGGCACCTGCTGGCGAAGAACGAGGGCCATGGCTTCGCCAAGAAGGAGAACCAGGACTATCAGTTCTGGACGAGCCTGATGTTCTGGGAGAAGACGCTTCTGAACTGACATAAGGCCCAGGTGTTTGGTCCCGGCATTTGATGGGGCCGTCGCGCACCGTGGGGGCGACCATGCCGCTATTGCGCAGCCCGGCGCCGAACGTCGTCGTTTTCCAATGGCCATGGGGACGCCGACCCGCAGGGGCTGCCGCTTTGGCGCCCAGCCATGGCGGCGCGCCATGTTGTGCTGGCCTGCCGTCAATCGCTGCCACCACACGTTCTCGCAAATCCACAGATAAGGCTCGACCCATCCCTGCCAGCCTGCTTCACCAGCAAGGATTCTGAATCAGAAATCAGCCGGCTTGGAAATCCACCATCGATTCACCGACGTCGAAATCCGCTCAAGCTAAGTATACTGTCCGCGGAACTTGAGCAACGGGCTCTACAAAGCCGAAGTGATCCATCGTCGGGGACCGTGGCGCAGCTTCGAAGCCGTGGAATTCGCGACGTTGACCAGGGGTGGATCATTGCCTTCAGAGCGTCCAATCGCGCACACACAGGACATGGTTTTGCCCGCGGACGTCGTCCCCCTGGGGTCCAAAGCCGTTCGAGAAAGCGCCCGGTGTCGCAGCCTTTGGATCACTCCGCATCGCTCCCGCTCCGTGCACATCAACCCAGCGCCGTTGCCCTGAACCGGGGGGAATCTCCATGAAGCCGATTGCTGGTCCGATTGCGGCATAGACTGCGAGCTCTCCCATTTGGGAGAATGCCCGGTTGGATTCCGTTGCGGGTGGTGGCCCTTCGAGATGCGTCGTTGACGACCACAAGTAGATGCGGGGGTCGCTGATCTCGAATAGCGGATGAATGGCCGGGATGCGGGTGTAGTCGACGATCGAATGTAGCTCTTTCGCGGTTGGAAGCCGCCATTCGGAGTGGGCTTCGAGCGACAGGGCACTGCAATAGGCGAGCGCATCGTCCCAACTGCGCGCCCTGCCATCATCGCGCCGCTGCCATTCAAGCTGCGTTGCCCGATCGATGACCGATCTGCGACGAGCTTCGAAGTCGTTTTGGCCGTACGGTGCACCGCGGACCAGACGGACCGCAAGCCGGTTCGGGGTTCGCATACGGTTCATAGGATCCATAACCGGATAGCCCTTGATGCGACCGTCGGCGAAATTGACGCCAAACACGGTGTCGTCCCGTCCCATGGTCCTGCCGACATAACGTGTCGCGCTCCATTCCTGTACGTCGATCGGCCTGCGCCCGTGCGTTGCGTCGCCGAGACCCGTTCCGGACGCATAGGCGAAATCAAAGGCGGCAAGGTCGATGTAGGGGCGCGAAGTCGCCGGATCACCGGAATAGCCCCCGCGATAATCGATCAGCGAGTAGACTTCCCTGATGTTGGGCACGCGCCAGTCGTCATGCCCGCCAAGGCGGCTCGCCCGGGCGTAAGCGTCGACGTCGGCAAAGGCCAGCGGGGCGCTGGGAGCCTTTGCCCAGATCAGACCGGTGACAAGATCGGTGACCGTCCCGTCGCCATTGTTGTGGTAGTAAGTGCTATTGCCCGGATGCTGCGCGTCCTGCCCCCAAAGCGGCTGGCCCGCAATCGGGCAATCGATGATCGAACCACGGGCACCATAACAGTGATCCTGCCCCGTGCCAACGATCGGATAATGCGCGTCGGTCCCAGCTGCACACGCCAGCCCTGCGCCCAGACATAGGGCAAGCCAGAGGCCGGCCTTGGCGATGACTGCGGCTGCGACGAGCGTCTTCATCGTGTCCCTCCCTATGGTCCCGCTGTTTTTCCTTGCGCCGGAATTCCGGGGGGTGTGCTTCGGCGAGGCCGGCGTGCAACCCGTCTGTGGTGCGCGGACGCAGGATCAGGCGGACATGGTTGTCCATCAGGCACCGATTGCCA
>JBKDAC010000468.1:0-2081 GCA_046316515.1 Sandaracinobacter sp.
GCAGCCACTGGTCCGCTGTTCCGCTCCTGTCGATAGGCAAACAGCATGTAACCGATCAGGCCGGCAAGAAAGACAAGCCCGATCAGGCTGTTGAGGCCGAGCGTGAATCCTGCGCCCGTCATCAGCAGGGCGGTGAGGATAACAATGGATCCATCCCGCTTCAGGGCCGTGTCTGCGACGGCAAGCGGGAAGATGATCGCCGAGGCGCCCAGGATCAACAGGATGTTGGCGATGTTGGAGCCGACGATATTGCCCACCGCGATGCCGGGAGAACCGATCATCGACGCCTCGACAGAGGTGACCAGCTCCGGCGTCGATGTGCCGAACCCCACCAGGGTGAGGCCGATCAGAAGGGGCGATACGCCCAGCTTCTCTGCCACCCGAACGCTGCCGCGGACCAGCATCTCGCCGCCGAGCACCAAAAGAACCAGACCGCCAAAAAGGGTTAGAATCGTGGTCAGCATGTCGCCCCCATTCTGTACAGCGCCGAATTGGCGATATGCGCTTGCTGTTACAAGTCAGAAACGATTGAAATCGCGCGTTCCGGCATCCAAATGCCTGTCATGCTGATCGATTCCCATTGTCACCTGAATTACCCCGGCCTTGTGGAGGATGAGGCAGGTGTGATCGAGCGGGCTCGGGCGGCTGGAATCGGGGCGATGATCTCGATCTCGACACGGGAGCGGGAGTGGGCCGACGTGATCGCCGGGGCCGAGCGGCACGCCGACGTGTTCGCAACGGTCGGTATTCACCCGCACGAGGCGGACGAGCATCCGGATATCGACACGCAGCGGCTGGTGGAGGCGGCACAGCACCCCCGGGTGGTCGGCAGCGGCGAGACCGGCCTGGACTATTTCTACAACAAATCCGACCGCGATCGGCAGCGGCGGTCGTTCCGGTCGCACATCGCTGCGAGCCGGGATACGGGCCTTCCGCTGATCGTCCACACGCGCGACGCCGAGGACGACACAATCGACATCCTGGGCGCGGAGGCAGGGAAGGGCCCTTTCCCGATGGTGATCCACTGCTTTACCGGAAGCCAGCGGCTGGCGGATGCGTGCCTGATGCTGGGTGCCTATAGCTCGCTGTCCGGGATCGTAACCTTCAAGAATGCAAAGGCCCTGCAGGATGTGGCCCGCACGCTGCCGGCAGACCGGCTGCTGGTGGAAACCGACTCGCCGTTTCTGGCGCCGGTGCCGATGCGCGGCAAGGTGTGCGAACCGGCCTATGTTGCGCATACGGCGCAGTTCCTGGCTGACCTGCGCGGAGAGTCCCTTGAAGAGCTGACGCAACGGACGTCAGCCAACACGTTGAAACTCTTCTGGAAGATGCGGGCCGAATGAAGCTCGTCATGCTCGGCTCCGGGACCTCTTCGGGGGTTCCGCGGATTGGCAACGACTGGGGCCGCTGCAACCCCGCGAACGGCAGGAATCGTCGGCGCCGCGTGTCGGTGCTGGTGGAAGCCGAGGGCGTGCGCCTGCTCGTCGACACTGGGCCGGATCTTCGCGAGCAGCTTCTGGACGCCGATGTCGACTGGATCACAGCTGTCCTGTTCACGCATGATCATGCCGATCACTGCCATGGCATCGACGACCTGCGGGCCTTGTTCCACGCCAGCGGGATGGAAATTGACTGCTATATGGACCGGCAGACAAAGGCGGGAATTCGCACACGTTTTTCCTATGTCTTTGCAGGGCGGCAGGGCTATCCGCCGACGGCCCGTGCGCATCTGCTGCAGGACAGGTTGCAGTTCGGGCCCATCACGGTGCGGCCTTTCCGCCAGGCGCATGGGCCGATCCATTCCATGGGGTTCCGGTTCGACGGGGAGGACGCGTCCATCGCCTATTCGACCGATGTCAGCGGCATTCCTGACGAGAGCTGGCCGCTCCTGGATGGGCTCGACCTCTGGGTTGTCGATGCGTTGCGGCGCAATCCGCACCCGACGCACAGCCACCTGGAGCAGACACTGGCCTGGATCGCGCGGGCGGCACCAAGAGAGGCCTGGCTGACCCACATGGACCAGAGCATGGACCATGACGAGCTGCTGGCCGAGCTGCCGGCGGGCGTCAGCCCCGGCTGGG
>JBKDAC010000469.1:0-3407 GCA_046316515.1 Sandaracinobacter sp.
GGCCATAGGTCTGCGCAAAGATCCGGCCGAAGAGCGCCTCGGCCCGCGCCAGCACCGACGGGGCAATCGGCGAGGCGCCATAGGCAATCCGCCGGAACCCCAGCGGTGCCGTTTCCAGCCCCGGCTCCTCCAGGATCATCGCCAGCATGGTCGGCACAAGGAAGGTCATCGAAGCCCGCGTCTCGACCGCAAGCCGGATGAAGGCGGCAGGCTCGAACTTCGCCATCACCAGGTTTGTGGCACCGCGCGCCAGCGCCGGGAGGAAAAAGGCGCCCGACGCGTGGGCGATCGGCGCCGCGTGAAGGAACCGGTCTTCGGCCGAAAGCCCGGGCACAAGGTCGGTCAGGAAGGCCGTCAGCTCGGCAAGCTCGCCGCGCTCGGTCAGCGTGACGGCCTTCGCCTCGCCGGTGGTTCCCCCGGTATAGCCCAGCCGATAGGGCGCATCGAGCGCCCGGTCGACAGCGCAGGGCCCGTCCGGTGCCCCGGCCGCCAACCGCGCAAGATCGACGGTCGAAAGCGCCCGCTCGCAGCCCAGGGCATCGAAGCTGCCGTCGTGGATCACCGCGCGGTTCTGGCTGTCGGCCAGCTTGTAGCGATGGTTCTGCTCGGTCTCGCGGGTGTTGAGGCCCACCCGAACCAGCCCTGCCTTCGCCAGGGCATAATAGGCAACAAGACAGTCGATTCCGTTCGGAAGCAGCACCCCCACCCGGTCCCCGGGCTCCAGCCCGCTCGCAAGCAACCCGTTCCCCAGCCGGTCGGTCAGCCGGTCGAATTCGCGGAACGAAACATGGCGCTCGCCCTCGATCAGACAAGGCCGCTCACCATGGTGCAGGCCGGCGCGGCGGATCAGGGCCCCGATCTGGCCCATCAGCTGCCCTTGCCCTTCAGCGTGCGCGATTGCCGCTGGTCGATCGCATACAGCGCATCGGCCTCCGGCGTGCCGGAATGGTTCTTCACCCAGGTCTCGCACAGCCAGGTCCAGGGCTCGGCGCACCCGTCCGGCACGAAAATGCGCGCCGCCGCGTTGTAGGTCTCCAGGTCCAGAACGCCGCGCGTCGTGCGGTAGCGGTCATTCTTCGCCGGCAAGTGCGATCCGCCCGGCTGCGGCGGGCCCGTGCGCGGGATATAGTCCTCGCCGGCAAAGATCGAATAGGGCAGCGGCGTCAGCACCTTCGTTGGCCGGTTCGACCATTTCATCATCGAGAAGGGCGATTGCTGCTGGCTCGGCAGGCTGATCCCGCCCACCAGCTCGCCCAGCGCCGCATCGGCATACTCATCCGAAAGGATCGGCCGGAACCGCTCGGCGCGCGGGTCGATCTCCAGCCAGTCGGCGGGATCGAACACGCCCGCCACATGGGCAAGATCCTTGGCGATCGCGTAATAGGCAATTGCGCCTGCGTCGATCAGCTGGTCGCGGGACCACCCCGCCATGCGCAGCCACAAGCGGTTCGTCGCCTCCTTCAGGATCGTGTTCAGCTCAAGGAACTTGGCGGTCAGCTCCTCCTTCGACCCCATCGCAACCGGCTGGTATCCATCGGAAAGCGCGTCAGAGGTATAAAGCCCGATCGCAGACAGCCGCGCGGCGGTGAACTCGGGCTCGCTCTCGAAGCTCCCCCAGTCGTCGACCAGGTGGAAATGGCAGTCCCGCGCCACCATCGTCACCGTCAGGTTGTTGAACGGCACCTCGGCAGCGACATCGTCCAGCCAGGGCAGCGACGTCTCGGCCAGGTCCATGAAGTCGCGGATCAGCAGCTGGTGCCGGTCGTCGATGCGGTAGGGGCCAGAATTGGTCAGGCTGATCCGGCTCTCGCACGAGACCAGGAAGCCATATTGCGACACCGTCGCCAGGAACAGCTGCGCCGCCTCGTGCAGCGGGTCCCCTTCCTCGCAGGGGAAGGCATCCGCCGCGAACACCTCCAGCCGCCGGTCCGGCAGGATCTGGGCCCGCTGGCCGAACTCGGCATTGGTGATGTGCCCGTCGTTGCGGTGCCAGCTCAGCTGGAACCGGCGCCAGAAGTCCATCACCGTTACCACGTCCTCGGCCGCATCCTGCGGACGGATCAGGCCGAGGTTCAGCAGATACTCGCGCCCCAGCAGGTAGAAGCAGGGCAGCCCCCACCCCATCGAGCTGTTCTGGATCTTGATCCCCATCTGCCGCGCGCGGTCCGCAATCGCCTCGGCCGGCATCACCGCCTCGATCTTTCGGATCAGCGACGGATAGCGATAGAAGGCATTCAGGTAGCTCAGCAGGATATAGGGCGAAACCGGAAACAGCTTCGAGCCCTGGACGGTCCGCGTCAGACACAGCCAGTAGGTCGAATCCCCGAAATTCTGGATCAGGTTGTTGGCCTCCAGCAACTGGACATAGGTGGGCCGGCTCACGGCATCACCTTCCAGATGCGGGCCGGCATCTCCTCACCACGCTGGTAACTGTCCGCCGTCCGCGCCGCCGCGCTCGTCTCCAGCTCGATCAGGTCCCCCGTGAACACGCCCGCAAGTTTCACGTTCATCAGGCATGGAATCCCATACTCGCGGGTCAGGATGCCCAGATGCGAGCGGACAGTGCCCCCCGCACACACAACGCCCGCGAACCCCTCCAAGATCGGCGCGGTCAGCGTGCCCCCGCTGTCGTCGATGATGGCGATGCTCCCGGCCGGCACGCCCTTCTGCATCAGCGCGATCACCTCTTCCGAGGACCGCACATAGAGCGCGCGCCCGCGCACATTGTCGGCACGGCGGACCACATTGTCGCCCACACCCACTAGCGCCCGCCCCTCGACATCGGCCGCTGCCCAGGGCGCATCGGGATGCGCAAAGCCGAACGGCCCATCGCCGTCGGCCACAAGTCCGCGATAAGCCTCGGGGCGCTCCCGGGCCGAAATCAGCGCCGAAAAGGCATAGCGATGGCCGGTCTCCAGCACGGCCCGGTCCACCGCCTCCAGGTCGGCCTTCGTTATCAGTCCGTCGGCGGCGCCACCGGCGAACGCGTCCCAGGAAAGCCCGCTCTCGCCCCAGCGCCGGCGCACCAGGTCGCGCACACTTCCGTGCACGGCGGCCACCAGAACCGAGGCAGGCTCGCGGGCATATCGATCACTATCGGTCAGCAGGCGCGGCATCCGGAATCCCTCCCCAGGGTGGCAGAACGGTTGCGGCGGCAGGCACCGCCTGTCAATCCAGTTTCGTACAATATTGTTGACAATCCTGCACAGGAACGACCACCCGACAGCGCATGGCGAACCTGCGGGATCTTGGCGGACTCGCCATTGCCGGCGGCACGATCCGCCCGGGCCGCCTGCTCCGCAGCGCCGCGCCGGCGCATTTCGGCCCACAGGCCCTCACATTCATCCAGCAGATCGGGCCAACTGCCATCGTCGACCTGCGCTCGGCAGCCGAGCGTGCCCAGACGC
>JBKDAC010000470.1:0-10221 GCA_046316515.1 Sandaracinobacter sp.
GGATGGCTGTCAATAAGACCGATCGAAACTGAACCATATAGGCGGCTACTGCCGCCATTTTATCTTCCTGCGGCGCAGGCATTTCATGGCTTTCTTGCTGTTTTTTCTCCTTTCTCTTCCCGCCTCGCGCACCCGCCGCTCCAGCGGGCTCAGCAGATAGTCGATCACCCGACGGGTCTCGGTCCGGATCTCGGCGCTGGCCGCAAGGCCGGGCGTTACCTCGATTGCGCTGCCGTGGGGCGGCGGCGTCACGGTCACCCGCGCGGAGTAAACGGGGCCCAGCTTCTCGTCCTGGATCGCGTCGCGGCTGATCCAGGCGAGCTTCCCCTCCAGCGTGCCGTACCGGGTGAACGGGAACGCCTCCAGCTTCACCGTCACCGGCTGCCCCACCTCCACGAAGCCGGCGTCGCGGTTCAGCACCTGCGCTTCCACGATAAGCTCGCCCTTGTCCGGCACCACCACCAGGATCGGGTCCGCGGCCTTCAGCACCGCGCCCTCACTGTACACCGCCAGCTGCTGCACCAGCCCGTCCGCGGGGCTGCGCACCACCTGCTGGCTCTGCCGCCGGTCGGCCTTGGTCAGCTCCTCCTCGGCCTGGCGCGCGCACCCATAAGAGGACATACTCGGTACCTCCTAACTGCTGATGCAGACCTTGGCGGCACAATCATGCCAGCGCAAGTGAACAGAAAGCTGAATTCCGGGGACACTGAATTCCGGGGACAGTGACACTGAATTCCGGGGACACTATACGTATTTCGCCAATGCGACGGAATCAGCGGGCAAAAATCGGGCCCTTTCGCCGCTGCGGGGGCGGCAGGATGGGGCGGCTCCGGCTGCTCCCGATGGGCTGCAAGGTCAAAAAAACGGCAAATCTGCCCCCTTCGGACTGCTTTGGCGTTTGACGGACAGAAAAAGCGGTGAAAAGAGGGATCCCACAAGGGTCGTGACGGAGAAAGCCCCGTCGGCCATTGCACAAGGGCCCCGAACTGTGACCAGGCCGGGGCCGCGTCATGAAGCGGCCGGCTGCCCCCCCAGGGGTTGTTGCCGGCAAGGGTATCAAAGGGAGAGGGACCATATGGCCGACAAGAAACCGAACGCACTCCAGACCCCGCTGACCCCGTCGGCCCAGCTCGCCGCCATCGTCGGCAGCGCCAAGCTGGCCCGCGGCGAAGTTGTCAAGAAGATGTGGAGCTATATCAAAGCCAACAACCTGCAGGACCCGAAGGACAAGCGCCGGATCAACGCCGACGCCAAGCTGAAGCCGATCTTCGGCGTTGACAGTGTGACCATGTTCGAAATGAACAAGCACCTCGCCAAGCATCTGAGCTGAGCTCGGGCGCAGGCCAGACACATTGGCTGGCCGCAGCCTGACAATCCGGCTGCCGAGGCCAGATGAAGGACGGGGCGAAAGCTCCGTCCTTTCCATGTTGAGGTGCCTGGAACCGGCGAACCGCGCCGGCCACAGGCCGCACCGCGCAATCGTCCTGACGGCCGGCCTTGCGGTGCTGCTTGTCATCCTGCTCTACGCAACGGAGCTGCCGATTCCGGATGCGCCGGCATGGCTTGATAGCGTGAACGCGATGTTCGCCCCCTTCCGCATGCCGATGCTGCTGTTCCTGTCGGGCGTGCTGCTGGACCTCTGGCTTGCAATGGGTGGGCTGCAACTGCATCGTCTTCTGGGTTGCGCACATGCCCATGCTCTATGTGACGCGCGGTCTGCTGAAGGCGGTTGGCATGACCGCCCATGCACCTGTCATGCTGATTGCCATGGCGGTTGCGCTGCTGTGGTGCACGGCACTGTCGGCTGGGGTGGACGCGGTCGCGCCTGATTGCCGCCCTGTTCGACCTGCGCGGCCTGAAGCCGGACGTCCGCCAAGGGCATCGGCGCCCTGGGGGTGGGTCAGGCCTGCGCTGCCCGCCGGATCGCTCCGGGTGACAGGCGGGTCAGCCGGGCGCCCAGCCCCAGCAGCATCGGTGCCGCCGCCAGCAGCCCGGCCGCCCTGTCGCGCCAGCCGTCGTCCTCGCTTGCCCGCTGCAGCCAGGTGGCACGGGCAACCGCACCGCCGACATCGCGCGCCAGGCGCCGGTAATAGGCCGCCTGCCCTGCCCCCGTCAGCAGCGCCATTGTCGCCAGCCGCGCACTGTGCAGCGCCAGGCTCATCCCGTCGCCCGTGAAGCTGGGGATCACGGCGGCCTGATCGCCAAGCCGCCAGCCCGGCTCGGCGCCTGCGGGCCGGTGCAGATAGCCGTAGGGCACGCCCGAGATTGCAAGTGGCCGATCGAGCAGGGGCACGGCGCCCGCCAGCCGGGCGCCCAGGTGCGGCACCTCGGCCGAGAGGTCGGCGAGCAGGGCGCCGAAATCCCCGCCCAGCCGCTTCCAGCGATCGGGCGACACCAGGAAGCAGAGGTTGGCGGCGTCGCGCTCCACCATCTGCAGGCCGGCATAGCCGCCCTGGAACAGGATCAGCTCCACATGACCGGACAGCTGGGTGCGCTGGGCCGGGGTCAGGCGGAAATAGGCCTTGAAGCCCAGCTGGTGATTGAGCGTGCCCGCGCCGTCGCGCCCCACCCCGCGCAGATTGTGCTTGCCGGTGGCCACCAGCAGGGTTTCGGGCCGGACTGACGCATGGGGTGCCACCACGGCGCCGTCGCCGGCAACCTCGCGCACGATGACCCCGCGCTCCACCACGGCGCCGGCCGATTCGGCCAGGTCCAGCATGGCGGTATCCAGCGCCCGGCGCGTGACGGAGCGCGCGGTGAAGCCCAGCCGGCCGACCGCGCTGCGCCGTGCCGTGACCAGCCGCACGCAGTCGATCGCGACGGCGCCCAGGGCATCCAGATTGAGCCCCAGATCGCCCAGCCAGCGCTGCGCTTCCCAGCTGAGGAACTCGCCGCAGATCTTG
Source organism: Sandaracinobacter sp. (assembly GCA_046316515.1). Lineage (GTDB taxonomy): Bacteria > Pseudomonadota > Alphaproteobacteria > Sphingomonadales > Sphingomonadaceae > Sandaracinobacteroides. The sequence goes on from JBKDAC010000470.1 coordinate 2,904, forward strand.
TGGGTGGGCAGGCGTTCGCGGTCCCACAGCGTCACGGTCTGTCCCGCACGCGCCAGCCAGGTGGCCGCCGCCGGGCCCGCCAGCCCGCCCCCCACCACCAGCGTTCCGGCCATCGCCCTTGCGCTCATGCGGCCGGGGTGCCTTTGAGGCGGGTCACGCACAGGCGGAATAACGGGTGCCAGCGCAGTGTCGCGTTCGGAACCGCGGCCTCGGCCAGCATTGTCCGCCAATCATCGGGCACGAACGCCCGGCGCACCGACAAAGCTCCATCATGGCGGACGCAGGGGTGCCAGCGGGCGACGGCGGCAAGGGCCGAAAAGCCGGCCCAGGCGAACCAGTGGCGGTGGAGATCGTTCACGAACCAGCCGTGGCTGGCGGTTTCCTCTTGCCAGCGCAGCAGCCGGACAACGTCGGGCGTCGGCAAATGGTGGGCAAAAAGTGCGCTGATGATGGCGTGCGGGGGCTGGGCGGGCGCCCAGTGGAACAGGTCGCCCTGGTGCCATATGATGCCCATATCACTGGACGTTCTAGCCTCGGCAAGGGTTCGGCAGCGCGGATTGAGATCGACGCCCGTCAGCACGGGCCTGAGGCCGCGCGCCGTGGCCCAGCGGTGGATGCGGCGGAGCATGCCGCCCTGCCCATAGCCAAGGTCGGCAACCCGCAATTCGCTGCCTTCGGGCCAGCCGTCGGTCAGCCGGGCGAGGAAGCCGAGTGTTGGCGGGGCCGCGCGGGTGACGCGGTTCACAGTTTCCAGGTCGTCCAGCACGGCGGCGAAGTCATCGAGCGGATAGTCGCGCACGTCCATCCACTCGGGCTCGTCTGCCCGCTGTGCGAAATCGGGCCAGGCCATGGGGCTCGACCTCAGCGCCTGCTGCCCAAGGGAATGGGCATTCAGAGCTTTCGGAAGGTGAACGTCTCGCAGGCGAGGCCGGGACCGAAGGCCATGGCGAGGCCGGGCCCGGGGTTGGCGCCCGCGATCACGCGCTGCAGCACGAACATCAGCGTCGCGCTGCTCATGTTGCCGAAGTCCTTCAGCACGCCCCGCGACCAGTCGAGCCGGTCCTTGGCGAGTTCGAGGCCCGTTTCGACCGCGTCCAGGATGGCCTTGCCGCCGGCGTGGACGGCGAAGATGCCATACTCCTCGGGCTGGCGGCCGCGCAGGACGCCGTCGGGGGCGTTGCGCGCGCGTTCGTCGGCCATCGCCTTCTGGATACGCTGGGGCACATGTCCGGACAGGTGCATGTCGAAGCCGGTGTCACCGATGTCCCAGGTGATCATGCCATCGGATTCGGGGAGCGCAAAGCTGAGGAAATCCTCCAGCGCGACACCCTCTGCTTCGGCGGTGACGAGTGCGGCCGCGCAGCCGTCGCCGAACAGCAGCATCGACAGCAGTTTTTCCACGTCGGTCGTGTCCTGGAAGTGCAGCGTGCAGAGCTCGACGGTGATGACGAGCACGCGCGCGGTCGGATCCGAGCGGACGAAATGGTGGGCAAGCCGCAGCGAGTTCACCGCGGCATAGCAGCCCATGTAGCCGACGACGGTGCGCTCCACGCCCGGGTCGAGGCCGAGGCGGCGGACAAGGACCTGGTCGAGGCCCGGCGCCATGAAGCCGGTGCAACTGGCCAGCACGAGGTGGGTGATCGTCGAGAGATCGGTGTCGAGGCCGAGGATGGCCTCGCCGGCCAGTTTTGGCGCGATCTCGGCATAGCGGGCCATGCGGCGGCTGGTGGGGGGGAACTGGCCGGGGACATAGAAGCCCTCGGTGTCTGCGACGAAGCCGTCGGGGTTGGCGACGGGTTCGAAGCTGGAGAAACGGCGCTCGATGCCGGAGCGGCCGGCGAGGCGCTTGAACAGCACCGCCTCGCGCCGGCCCTCCAGCAGGCCGCCGACGAAACGCCCGAAGGCCTGGTGCACGTCGTGCTGCGGAACCGCAGTGGAGATGCGGTTCACATGCGCCGTTGCGGGCGCCATGGCGGGGGTAGAGTCTTGCATCGTCGACATAGTGGCACAGCCTTTCGGGATGGTCGAGGAAAACGCTGCCGTTCCCCCAATGGTTCCCTGCCCTGCGACCCGCTGCTGCTGTGGCGCGCCGGGGACAAGTTTGGATGGATCAATCGGCGAGCGGGTGCAGGCCCTTCACCGTGGCGGCGAGGCGCGCGCCATCGACATGGGTATAGCGTTCGGTGGTGGAGATGTCAGCATGGCCCAAGAGCGTCTGCAGCGCGCGCAGATCGGCGCCATTCTGCAGCATATGGGTCGCAAAGGCGTGGCGCAGCACATGGGGCGAAATGCGATCGGGCGCGATCCCGGCGCGAGCGCCCAGCGCCTTCACCAACTGGAACAGGCGGATGCGGCTGAGATGGGTGCGGCCCGAGGGGAAGAGCCAGCGACTGTCCTTGGGCACCAGCGCCAGTTGCGCCTCCACCGCCGTCAGCGCGGCGGGCGAAAGAGGGATCATCCGTTCCTTGTTGCCCTTGCCGGTGACGATCGCGAAGGGCTGGGGTGGACGGATGGCGTTTCGCGGCAGCGAGACGAGCTCGGTCGCCCTGAGACCCGAGCCATAGAGCAGCTCCAGCAGGGCCTTCAGCCGAATCGCCTGGGGGCCCGGATTCTCGGCGATGTCGGCGTCGAGCGTTTCGAGCAGGCGGTCCACTTCTTGCGGAGACAGCGTCTTGGGGAGCGGGCGCCCCGGCTTCACCCCGTCGATCGTGGCGGCGGGATTGTCGGGGCGGATGCCCTCAGCGACCAGAAAACCGAAGAAGCGGCGGAGCGCCGAGCGCTTGCGGGCAAGGCTTGCCGGCGCGAGCGCCTGCCAGCCGGCGAACAGGCGCGCAAGATCGGCAGGCTGGGCCGTGGCGAGGCGGCCGGCGAGATCTTCGGAGGCGCCCGCCAGATCGCGGCCGTAGGCGGCAAGCGTGTTCTTTGCCGCCCCCCGCTCGCTCGCCAGCATGTCCAGGAACAGGGCGATGGTGCGGGGGTCGGGAAGGTCGGTCACGGTATCAGGCGTTGAAGTGGAGCTTGAGACCCGGCTCGTCCCAGCGGCAAACAGCCAGCTTGCCGGTGGTGGACAGGCAGACGGCCGCGTCCATCATATCGGCGCCGCCGAACGCGATGTTGGTGGTGAGGAGGTCCGGGAAGGCGTGATAGATGACCTCTCCGGTCGCCGGGTCTGCGACGCCGATCCCGGGGCGGTCGACGAGAGTTGCCTGCGCGATCTTGCCCGATGCCAGCATGGCAAGCGAATCGAGCAGGGTGCGACCCGGGAAGTCGGCCACAAGCCGACCGGGAATGGCGCCGAGCGGCGACGGCGCGACCTCGCCTGGCCCCGTGATGTCGAAGGCCAGGATGTAGCAGCGGCTACAGACGGCGGCATAGGCCGTCTTGCCGTCGGGCGAGAGGCCGACGCCGTTCAGATCGGGGCCGTAAACGGCGCGCTTCAGTGTGCGGCCGTCGGGCGTCGCATAATAGAGCCCGCCATGGTCGGTGTGATGGTCGAAATGCTTGCCGAGGTCGGTGAACCAGAAGCCACCGTCGGCATCGAACACGATGTCGTTGGGACCGGAAAGCCGGTGCCCTTCGAAGCTGTCGTACAGTCGATCGACCTTGCCGGTGGCGATGTCGATACGCTCGATCCGGCCGGTGGTGTAATCCTCGGCCGCGTTGCCGGGGATCAGCATTCCGTCGAGCTGACCCCATTTGAAGCCGCCATTGTTGCAGACATAGAGCGCACCATCGGGGCCGATGGCGGCGCCGTTCGGGCCGCCGCCGGGCGTTGCGACCACCTGCGTGCTGCCGTCGGGCCGGACGCGGGTGATCTGCCCGCGGGCGATCTCCACGATCAGGATGGACCCGTCGTCCATCATCACGGGCCCTTCCGGAAAGGCGAGGCCGTCAGCCAGAATTCGGTATTCCATGTCTACTCCCCTTGGTTGTTGCCGGCATGCTTCCACGTGACCCCGTCTGGCACAAGTGGCATCACAAACAGCGTGACAGGGTGCAGGTTGTTCGCCTAATGTTCCGGCCATGTCGCCTGAGCTCCTTCCCGCCGCCGTTGCGATCATCTGCCTGCTGGCTGCGCTGCTGGCCGGCTGGGCCATCTGGGGCCGGCCGCTGGGCACGCTGCGCACCGAGCAGTCGGAGCGGCGGGAAGCGATGGGGCGCGCACTGGCCGAGGTCGCGTCCTACAAGCAGCAGGCCGAGGAGGCGAAGCCCTTCATCGGTCGCGCCGCCGAGCTGCAGGCAGCCCTGGCCGCAGCCGAATCCGCAGCGACCGAACGCGACCGCGCCTTTGCCGACGCCGCCGCCGAGCGGGACCGGGTGCATACCGAAACGCTTGCCGAGCGCGACCGGGTCCATGCCCGGCAGCTGGAGGAGATGCGCGGCGAGTTCCAGCGACTGGCAGCCGAGGCGCTGGAACGGGCGCAGAAGCAGTTCACCGAGCAGGCGTCCGAAACGCTTAAGCTGCACCGGGCCGAGGCCGCCAAGGGCCTGACCGACAGCCGTGAGGCGTTGGCGGGCCTGGTGACCCCCATGCGCGAAACGCTGGCGCGTTATGGCGAGGAGTTGAAGGCGATCGAGACCAAGCGCGAGCAGGCCTATGGCTCGCTGGCTGAGCAGCTGCAGGCGGTTGCCGTCGGCCAGCAGGCTGTGAAGGCCGAGGCGCACAAGATCGTGAGCGCCCTGCGCTCGTCGTCGAAGGCATCTGGCGCCTGGGGCGAAGCACAGCTGAGGAACGTGCTCGATATGGCGGGCCTGCGCGAAGGGATCGACTTCACCCTGCAGGCCAGCACCACCGATGCCGACGGCAATCACCGCCGGCCGGACGCCGTGCTGAAAATGCCGGGCGGGCGCGAGCTGGTGGTCGACAGCAAATGCTCGCTCGCCGACTATCTGGCCGCCTCTGAGGCGGAGACCGAGGGCGACCGGCAGGCGGCACTGAAGCGCCACGCCCTGTCGGTGCGCACCCACGCCAAGGGGCTGAGCGAAAAGGCCTATTGGAAGGAGTTCGCCGACTCCGCCGATTTCGTGGTGATGTTCCTGCCGGGCGAGAATTTCCTCTCGGCGGCACTTGAGCAGGATCTGGACCTTCTGTCCTGGGCGCTGGACCAGCGGATCCTGCTGGCGGGTCCTACCAACCTGCTGGCGATTGCCCGGGTGGTCGCGATGGTGTGGCGGCAGGAAAAGATGGCAGAGGAAGCGCGCGCCATCGGCACGCTGGGCGCCGAGCTCTATGCCAGCCTTGCCACCATGACCGGGCATCTGTCGCGGGTGGGCAAGAACATCAGCGATTCTGCAGGCGCCTACAATGATCTCGTCGGCTCGCTGGAGCGCAACGTGCTGCCCAAGGCGCGGAAATTCACCGAGCTTGGTGTCGACAAGGGCAACAAGGAGGTGGAGACGCCCAAGCCGGTGGACCGCCCGCTGCGCCTGGTGCCGCCCGAGCTTGGCCGCATCGAAGGCGGGACTGCTGCCGAGTGACAGCCGGAACGTGAAGGCCGCAAGCTGAACGCCACCGGTTGAACGCCCGCAATCCCCTGCTATAGCCGCCGCTTCCGAAAGGCACCGGCAGATGCGAACCGCGACCGTCACCCGCAAGACCTCCGAAACCGACGTCACCGTCACCGTCAACCTGGACGGAACGGGCAAGCGCGCCATCCACACCGGCATCGGATTCTATGATCACATGCTGGAACAGCTGGCCCGCCACGGCCTGTTCGATCTGGAAATCCGTACCGTCGGTGACCTGCACATCGATGCCCACCACACGGGGGAAGACACTGCCATTGCGCTGGGCGAGGCGTTTGCCCGAGCGCTGGGCGAGCGAGCGGGCATCACCCGCTATGGCCATGCCTATGTCCCGATGGACGAGACGCTGGCGCGCGTTGCGCTGGACATTTCGGGGCGGCCGTTCCTCGTCTGGAAGGTGTCGTTCACCCAGAGCCGTCTGGGCGAGATGGACACGGAGCTGTTCTGGCATGTGTTCCACAGCTTTGCGCAGGCCGCAGGCATCACGCTGCACGCCGAGGCGCTGTATGGCACCAACAACCACCATATCGCCGAAGGCCTGTTCAAGGCGCTTGCGCGCGCCCTGAAGCAATCTGTCGCCATCGATCCGCGCCAGGCGGGTTCCGTGCCCTCCACCAAGGGCACGCTGGTCTGACCTGATGGCGGTGGCGTTGATCGATTATGGCGCCGGCAACCTCCGCTCGGCGGCAAAGGCGCTGGAGGCGGCGGGCGCGACCGACGTGCGCGTGACGGCCGAGCCTGCCGACGTGCGCGCGGCCGACCGCATCGTGCTGCCCGGCGTCGGCGCCTTCGGCGCCTGTGCTGCCGCGCTGAGGGCCGTGCCCGGCATGGAAGAGGCGCTGGAAGAGACGGTGCGCGGGCGCGGCCGGCCCTTCCTGGGCATCTGTGTGGGCATGCAGCTGATGGCGAGCGAGGGCCATGAGTTCGGCGTCCACAAGGGTCTTGGCTGGATCCCGGGGGCCGTGCGGCGGATGGCGCCGATGGGCCCGGACGGCGTGCCCCTGAAGGTGCCGCAGATCGGCTGGAACGAAGTATACCCTTCGGCGCCAACAGGGCTGGTGCAGCCCGGCTATGCCTATTTCGTGCACAGCTATGCCCTGCAAGCGGCGAACGACGCCGATGTGGTCGGCACGGCGAGCTATGGCGCCGACATTGCCGCTGCCGTCCAGCGCGACAACATGCTGGGCGTGCAATTCCATCCCGAGAAGAGCCAGGCCTATGGCCTCGCGCTCCTTGGCCGCTGGCTGGCCTGGCGACCCTGATGCCGTTCACCATCTATCCCGCGATCGACCTGAAGGGCGGCGAAGTCGTCCGCCTTGCCGAGGGCGACATGGCGCGCGCCACTGTCTATGCCTCGGACCCTGCTGCCCAGGCCGCAGCCTTTGCCGAAGCCGGCGCGAAATGGCTGCATGTGGTCGACCTGGACGGTGCCTTTGCCGGCGAGGCCCGAAACGCGCACGCCGTCGAAGCTATATTGAAGGCAACCCCCGCGCAGGTGCAGGTGGGGGGCGGCATCCGGACATTGGCGGCGATCGATCGCTGGCTGGGGCTGGGGGTTGCCCGGGTGATCATCGGAACCGCGGCGCTGACGGACCCGGCGCTGGTGCGGTCTGCCGCGAAGGACCATCCGGGCAAGGTGGTGGTGGCTGTGGACGCGCGCGACGGCATGGTGGCAACGCGGGGCTGGGCCGATGTGTCGGACGTGCCGGTCGCCGACCTCGGCCGCCGCTTCGAGGATGCGGGTGTCGCGGCCCTGCTGTTCACCGATGTGGGCCGCGACGGGCTTCTGACG
>JBKDAC010000471.1:0-4757 GCA_046316515.1 Sandaracinobacter sp.
GCGGCTTCGCGGCGGGCGCGGTCGCGGCTCAGCATGGCTTCGCCAAAGGCGTTTTCCACACGGTCGACATAGACGTCGACGTCATCGCCGACCAACACCTGCGGGGCCTGGCCCGGGGGGGTAAATTCGCGGATCGAGATACGGCCTTCGGATTTCAGCCCAACGTCGATCACCACCAGGTCATTCTCGATGGCGGTGACCCGCCCCTTTACGACCTTTCCTTCGAAGCTCTGGCTTTCGCCCAGCGACTTGTCGAGGAGAGCGGCGAAATCGTCACGGGTGGGCGTTGCAGTCGAAGCCATGTAGATCCTGTCTTTGGTAACCGGGAAGGCCAGCCGGTTGTCTCCGGCGGTCTTGCGGGGGTGGATGCCAATTGTCTCGCGGAGCCCCAAAAAAGAAGCGGGCGCGCGAAAGCCTCAGCCTCCGGCGCCGTCCATCAGGAAATCCGGCCCAGCCGACGCGAGACAAGCCCGACCGCCTTTTGGACGGCGGCGGCTATATCCAATTCGCTCGTATCTAGCAAGTCGGAGTCGGCCGCCCTCCGCAGCGGGGCGTCCACCCGGCCCATGTCGCGGGCGTCGCGCGCCACGATGTCGGCCAGCACCTGCGCTTCCGACACATCTCGCCCGGCCGAGGTCAGCTCCAGGAATCGACGCCGGGCACGGATCTCGGGCGCAGCCGTCACGAACAGTTTGGCCGGCGCATCTGGCGCGATCACCGTGCCGATGTCGCGGCCATCCAGCACCGCGCCGCCAGGCTGGGCGGCAAAGGCCTTCTGGAAAGCGAGCAGCCCGCTGCGCACCTGGGGCAGTGCCGACACCCGCGACGCGGCCTCGCCCGTCGTTGCACCCCGAAGCTCGGGATCCTCCAGCAGTGACAGGTCCAGCGCAGCCGCCCTGGCGCCCACCACGGCCCCGTCCGACAGGTCCAGCCCCGCCCGCAGCGCCGACAGGGCAACCGCACGATAGAGCGCGCCGGTATCCAGGTGCGGCACGCCGAAATGCCGCCCCAGGGCGCGCGCAATCGTACCCTTGCCGGATGCCGCCGGCCCGTCGACCGCAATCAGCGGGATCACACCAGCAGTTTCGCAATCCGCGGCGCGATGTCCTCGGGCTTCATGGTCGGCGCAAAGCGCTCCACCGCCTCGCCCTCTCGGTTCACCAGGAACTTGGTGAAGTTCCACTTCACGCCGGTCGATCCCAGCAGCCCTGGCGCCTGCGCCTTCAGCTGCTCGTACAGCGGGTGCGTATCGTCGCCGTTCACCTCGATCTTGCGGAACATCGGGAAGGTGACGGGATAGGTGGTGGAGCAGAATTTCGCGATCTCGGCCGCGTCGCCGGGCTCCTGCTTGCCGAACTGGTTGCAGGGGAAGCCCAGCACCTTGAACCCGCGGTCCTTGAAGCGCTGATAAATCTCTTCCAGCCCCGTGTACTGCGGCGTGAACCCGCATTTCGATGCCACGTTCACGATCAGCAGCACCTTGCCGCGATAGTCCCCAAGAGAAACGTCGCGGCCATCCAGCGTGACGGCGCGATGGTGATAGATGTCGTCGGCCATATGAACCCTCCCGAAGTCCCTCGTCCGTCCCTCTTTCCCGTTACATGGGGGGTACGCCACGGAAAGGAAAGGCCTTTCGCCCATTCATCCACAGACCCCGCATGCCGAAAGCGCCAAAAGCGCAACAAGCCCCGACATGAAAAAAGGGCCCGGCGTCGCATGCCGGGCCCTTCTTCTGAGGGGACCCCGGGGAATTCGGGGCCAGGATCGCTCTTCTCGCTATTGGTGCTGCTTTAATCCCTCTGGCCGAGGAAGCTGAGCAGGAACTGGACGAGGTTGATGACGTCGAGATAGAGCGTCCGCGCGCCCATGATCGCCGCCTTGCCGGCCATGTCGGTGCCGGCGACATATTCATAACTGTCCTTGATCTTCTGCGTGTCGGCAGCCGTCAGGCCGGCGAAGATCAGCACGCCCAGGATCGAGATGACCAGGCTGAGCGTTCCCGACTGCAGGAACATGTTCAGCAGCATCGCGACAAGGATGCCGATCAGGCCCATCACCAGGAAGGTGCCGAGCTTCGACAGGTCACGCTTGGTGCTGTAGCCATAGAGGCTGAGGCCCGCAAAGGCTGCCGCCGTCGCGAAGAAGGTCGTGGCAATCGAGGTCGCGGTATAGACCAGAAAGATCGTCGACATCGACGCACCCATGATTGCCGCAAATGCCCAGAACAGCGCCTGCACACCACCTTCAGACATCTTCTGATAGCGGAAGCTGAGCAGCATCACGAAGGCGAGCGGCGACAGCGCAACGATCCAGCCGAGGCCCGACAGGCCGCCGGTGGGCGAGACAAGCGCGTTCACGGCGCCCGACATGTTCATGCCAAGCGCAACCAAGCCCGTCAGAAGCACGCCTGACATCATGTAGTTGTAGACGCTGAGCATGTGCTTGCGCAGCCCGGCGTCATAGTCGGCCGCACTGGTCCCGACACGGCCTGCGTTGGCAGCCATGTCTCCAAGGCGGGGATCGGTCTGGTTGACCATCGAATTCATCTCCATCGCGCCGGGGGCTCCCGCCCGCCATCGGATTTGTCACCCGACAGACAGGATTACGGATCCGGCACTGTTAATATCGACCATGTAACATGCAGTTTCAAGTTGGGCAAGCGAAATCTTTCAACGGTGAAATATTTCACCTTCTCCGCAGCACGCTGCCAATTCAGCTGCTCCGCAGCGCTTCGCAAGTTCAGCTGCTCCGCAGCACATCGGCCACCTTCGCCCCCAGCGTCTGCCAAGCACCGATCAGGCCCAGCACCAGCGTGACGGCCGCGCCCAGCAGCACCGTCGTCAACGCCACCAGCCAATTCGGGTTCCAGCCGAACTTCAACAGTTGCGTCACCACCAGCCAGGCCGCCAGCCCGCCCAGCGCCAGCGCGATCGTCGCCACCAGCAGCCCCAGCCCAGCATATTCCATCGCGGCTGCCGTCATCAGTTGCCGCCGCGTCGCACCCAGGGTCTTCAGGATCACATTGTCATAGACGCGCGCCCGCGCCTGGGCGGCCAGCGCGCCCACCAGCACGGCAATGCCGGCCAGGATCGCGACGCTTGCCGCCGCGCGTACGGCGGTTCCCATCTGGCGCACCAAGTTGCCCACCTCGCCCAGCACATCCTTCACCTTCACCACCGACACCGTGGGGAAGGCGCGGGTGATTGCGGCGGTAAAGCCGGCCTCCGCCGCCGGCGGGGGCGTCACGGTCGCCATCCAGCTGTAAGGCGCATCGCGCAGCGTGTTCGGATCATAGACCAGCACGAAGTTGAACCCCAGCGAATCCCAGTCCACCTGCCGCAGGCTCGCGATCTCCGCCTCGATCTCCACCCCAAGCACCGACACGGTGATGCGGTCACCCACCTTCAGCCCCAGCATCCCCGCCTGCTCGGCATCCATGGAAACCAGCGGCGGCCCGGCATAATCGGCCGGCCACCATTTGCCCGCGATCAGCCGGTTGCCTTCGGGCACCGTCGCCGACCAGGTCAGCCCCCGGTCGCCGCGCAGCACATAGGCGCCCTCGGGCAGGTCCTTGATCTCGCTCGCCGGCACCCCGTTCACATATGTCACCGGCCCGCGCAGGCTCGGCACCATCCGAACCTCCGTGCCTTTGGGCAGGCTCGCGCGGAACCGGTCGGCATCCCCCTTGGGCATGTCCAGCAGGAAGAAGGCCGGCGCCTTGACAGGCACCGTCTTCTGCAACTCGGCATTGAAGCTCGTCTCGATGAAGGCCAGCGTCGCGAACAGGCTCAGCCCCAGCCCCAGCGCCACCACCAGCTGCCGCGTCATCGCGCCCGGCCGGTGCAGGTTCGCCAGCGCCAGCCGCGGCAGCACGCCCCGGGGCCGCGGGGCTGCCCGCGCCACGATCTTCACCAGCGTGCCCAGCGCGAACAGCAGCAACAACACCATGGCTGCCCCACCCAGGAAGCCCAGCGCAAAGATCCGCTCGGCCGCCTGCCACACGGCCAGCGCGGCCACCACGGCGCCTGCACCCAGCGCCGCCAGCAGCGCACGGGCCGACGGCCATGGCCATTGCTCAACGCTGCCGCGAAAGATCCGCTGCGCCGGCAAGGCGCCCGCGCGTGCCAGCGGCGGCACCGCAAAGGCCAGCGCCCCCAGCAGCCCGAACAGGATCGCCGCCAGCATCGGCCCGGGGTGCAGCCCCAGCGCCGGCAGCACCGGCAGCGTGTCGCCCGCTACCTGCACCACCACCCAAGGCACGGCCGCCCCGGCCAGCGCCCCGGCGACTGCGGCGGCCAGCGCCACCCCGCCGATCAGCAACAGATAGGTCCGCCACACCAGCGCCGACGACCCGCCCAGCGCCTTCAGCGTCGCGATCGTGCCCGCCTTGCGGTCCAGATAGCTCTGCACCCCGTTGCCTACGCCCACGCCCGCCACCGCAAGCGCGGTCAGGCTCACCAGTGTCAGGAACTGCCCCAGCCGCTCCACGAACCGCCGCACGCCCGGCGCGCCGTCGCTGCGGTCGGCTAGGCGCCAGCCGGCGTCGGGGAACTTTGCCTTCAACTCCGTCGTCACAGTCGTCGGGTCGGTCCCGGCCGGCAGCTTCAGCTTGGTGTGATGCCGGTACAGCGTGCCCGGCTGCACCAGCCCGGTGTCTACCAGCCGCTCCAGCGAAATCAGCACCGACGGGCCAAAGGTGAACCCCTCGCTCGCCTTGTCGGGCTCGACCGTCAGGATGCCCGTCACCGGCATCCGCG
>JBKDAC010000472.1:0-3089 GCA_046316515.1 Sandaracinobacter sp.
ATTCCATGCTGCTCGCCGATCTCGATGCCATGCGCGCGCGGCTGGTAGCGCTGCCCTGGGTGAAGGACGCCAACATCCAGCGCCGCTGGCCCGACCGCCTGCACATCCACATCGTCGAACGGCAGCCCGCCGCCATTTGGCAGTACAAGGGCCGGCTGCGCCTGATCGATGCCGAAGGCGCGATCCTGCCCGCGCCCGACCTGTCGCAGTTCGCCAGCCTGCCCCTGCTGGTGGGGGAAGGCGCGCGCACCAAGGCGCCGGGCCTGCTGCGCATCGTCGCCGGCCAGCCCCAGCTCGCCAAGGACATTGAGGCGGCCCAGTGGGTGGGCCAGCGCCGCTGGGACATCCGCATGAAATCCGGCGAGACCATCTCGCTGCCGGAAGGCCCTGCGGCAGAGGCGGCCTTCCTGCGCTTTGCCGACATTCACCGCGAAACCCCGCTGCTGGGCCGTGGTTTCGTCCGGTTCGACCTGCGCATCCCCGACAAGATGGTGGTGCGCGTTGCGGGCGAACCGGGCCAGGCCCTGAAGCCGCGGGCCCCGCCGCCCGCAGACCAGGCGCCTGCCACGCCGCCCGCGGGCAAGGCCCAGCAACCGCCGATGGCCGTGCCGCAGGCCAATGCACCGGCGGCCTCGGCCCCGACACCCCGCCCCGCGCAGACGGCCCTGCGCGCGGCCGGACAACCCCAGGAGGTGACCATCTGATGGCAGTCGCGGTTCTGAACCCGACCCAGTTGCTGAAGCCCCGCACCGAGCGGGTGATTGCGGCGATCGATGTTGGCTCGTCCAAGGTCGCCGCCCTTGTCGCCATGGCCGATGGCGAGAACATGCCGCGCGTGATCGGATCGGGCGTGCGCGCGTCGAATGGGCTGAAGCGCGGCCTGGTCGCCGACATGGCCAAGACCGAAACGGCCATCCGCGCGGCGATGATGCAGGCGGAAAAGGCCGCCGGGGTCGAGATCGAGAGCGTGATGGTGAACCTGTCGGCAGGCGGGCTGGACAGCGACGTCACCTCGGTCGAGATCGATATCGCCGGGCACCGCATTTCCGAGGACGACATGGCGGCCCTTCTGCAGGCCGGCCGCGCGCGCATCGACGAGACGATCAGCAAGGCGGGGCGCTCCACGCTGCACGCCGAACCGACGCTCTACACTGTCGACGGGCTGGAGGGCGTGACCAACCCGCGCGGGTTCCACGCGGATCGGCTGGCAGTCGACATCCATGTGCTGACCGCGGCGACGCCGCCCTGCCGCAACCTCGACCTCGCCGTGCGCAACGCGCACCTGGATGTGGAGGCAATCGTTGCCTCGGGCGTGGCGGCATCCGCCAGTGTGCTGAACGACGAAGAGCGCGAGCTGGGGGTTGCGCTTGTCGAGATCGGCGCGGGCGTCACCACCGTTGCCGTCCATGGCGGTGGCATGCTGGCCGGCCTGGTTTCCATCCCGATCGGCGCGGGCGACATCACGGCGGATCTGGCAGCCAGCTTCGCGACCCGCCGGGCGGCCGCCGAGCGGCTGAAGACGCTGTCGGGCGCGGCGACCTCGGCCCCGCGCGACAACCACGACATGATCGAGATCCCCCCGCTGGACGCCGAGGATGGGCAGGAATCCCGCCGCGTGCCGCGTTCGGAGCTGATCGCGGTGATCCGCGCCCGGCTGGACCAGCTGTTCGGCGAGGTGGACGGCGCGCTGAAGGATATCGGCTTCACCGGGGCCGCCGGGCGGCAGGTGGTGCTGACGGGCGGCGGCGCAGAGCTGCGCGGCATCGCCGACTTCGCGCAGGGGGCGCTCGCCCGCAATGTCCGCGTCGGCCGGCCGCGCGGCCTGATCGGGCTTCCCGAAGCCCAGGGCACGGCGGCGTTTGCCACGCTCGCGGGCCTAATCCTTCATGGCAGCCAGCCCCGGCTGGATCTTGCCCGCATGCCTGTACCCCGGGGCTCGGTTGGCCGCATCGGCCAGGAGCAGCCCCAATCCGCTTTCGCCCGCCTGTTCCAGCAACTGAAACGCCAGATCTGACCTGAGGAGCTTCCCATGGCCTTTGACTTCGTGACACCGAGCCTCGTTGAACTGAAGCCCCGCATCAGCGTCATCGGCGTTGGCGGTGCCGGCGGCAACGCGGTTACCAACATGATCAACGACGGCCTGCAGGGCGTCGACTTCTGTGTTGCCAACACCGACGCCCAGGCACTTGCGCTGAGCCCCGCGCAGAACCGCATCCAGCTCGGCCTGAAGATTACCCAGGGGCTGGGCGCCGGCGCGCGGCCCGAGATCGGCGCAGCGGCTGCCGAAGAGGCGCTGAAAGAGATCGACCAGATCCTGGAAGGCGTGCACATGTGCTTCATCACCGCCGGGATGGGCGGCGGCACCGGCACAGGGGCTGCGCCCGTGGTGGCGCGGGCGGCGCGCGAGCGCGGGGTGCTGACGGTCGGCGTAGTCACCAAGCCCTTCGCCTTTGAGGGGCTGAAGCGGATGCGCAGCGCCGAGGAAGGCATTGCCGAGCTGCAGCGCCATGTCGACACGCTGATCGTGATCCCGAACCAGAATCTGTTTCTGATCGCGAACCAGCAGACCACCTTCAAGCAGGCCTTCGCCATGGCCGACCAGGTGCTGAACCAGGGCGTGCGTGGCATCACCGATCTGATGATGCTGCCCGGCCTCATCAACCTGGACTTCGCCGACGTCCGCACCGTGATGAGCGAGATGGGCAAGGCGATGATGGGCACGGGCGAAGCCGAGGGCGAGCGCCGGGCGATCGAGGCCGCCGAGAAGGCGATCTCGAACCCGCTGCTGGATGAAGTGTCGCTGCGCGGTGCCAAGGCGGTGATCATCAACATCACCGGTGGCGACGACCTGGGGCTGATGGAAGTGGAAGAGGCCGCCCAGCACATCCGCGAGATGGTTGACCCGGACGCAAACATCATCGTGGGGTCAGCCTTCAACGACCATCTGAACGGCAAGATGCGGGTGTCGGTGGTCGCCACCGGCATCGAAAGCACACAGCAACCGCAGTCCGGCCTGTCCGGCGGTGCTGCCCGCCCGGCGGCAACCAGCACCTCGGTGTTCGGCGCTCGCCCGATGATCGCCCCCGCAG
>JBKDAC010000473.1:0-21479 GCA_046316515.1 Sandaracinobacter sp.
GGAAGCCGATATCATTCGCCTACGGCAGGACGAGGCCGTCGTTGTTCCACGTGGAACAATCTTCTCCGGCATACCGGGCCTTTCTGGTGAAATGGCCGAGCGATTACAGGTTGCGGCGCCCGAAACACTCGGCCAAGCCTCTCGCGTCAGAGGAATCACGCCGGCCGCGCTTACCGCCCTTCTGGCCTGGCTCCGGCGCCAGCAGGCCGCGGCTGCCTGAACAGATATTGTGGATTGCGGACGAAAATTGCTTTCCTCTCACTGGCGATTGTTCCACGTGGAACATCATGACCCCTGAAGCATTTGCGGCTGCCTTCGATGTTCCACGTGGAACAATCGACGCGCTCGCGCGCTATCAGGAGCTGCTGATCGAATGGCAGCAGCGGATGAATCTGGTGGGTCCGGCCACGCTGGAAGACGTCTGGGGACGGCACTTTGCAGACTCCGCGCAGCTTGTGCGGTATGCGCCGGCCGGCAAGACCTGGCTCGACATCGGTGCAGGAGGCGGCTTCCCGGGACTGGTTCTTGCTGCGATGGGGTGGGGTCGATTTGTGCTGGTCGACTCTATCGCGAAGAAGTGCCGATTCCTTGAGGCGGTGCACGATGCGCTCGGCCTCACGAATGTGACCATCCTCAATGCGCGAGTGGAACTGTTGCCAACCCTTGGCGTTGACATTGCAACTGCACGCGCGGCCGCCCCGCTTGGGACCCTGTTCGACTGGGCCATTCGGCATGTACGGCCTGGGGGAACATTCGTCTTTCCGAAGGGGCGGCGCTGGTCGGACGAAGTAGATGCGGCCCGGACCAAGTTTCTGTTCGATCTGGAGACGTTCCCGAGTATGACGGATTCCGACGCGCGGATTCTCGTCGCACATAATCTGAAGAGGCTCTGATGCGAACAATTGCCATTGCCAATCAGAAGGGCGGAGTTGGCAAGACAACGACGGCGGTGAACCTCGCCACCGCGCTCGCGGCATGCGGGCATCGCGTTGTCCTCATCGACTTCGACCCCCAGGGTAATGCCTCCACGGGTTTCGGCCTCGCGCGCGACAAGCGCAGCCCCTCAAGCTATGAACTCCTTTTCGAACCCGAGCTGGGCGCGAGCGCAGCGCAAGAAACGCTTGTGCCGGGTCTTCTGATCATCCCGGCAACCGACGGGCTGGCTGCCGCCGAAATCGAGCTCTCGGGCCAGCCGAACGCCGCTGGACGGCTGAAAGCCGCTATCCACAAGCTACCGACCGCAGACTTCGTCTTCATCGACTGTCCACCGTCGCTGTCGCTGCTCACGCTGAATGCCCTTGTGGCGGCCGATGGCGTGATGATTCCGCTTCAGACCGAATTCTACGCAATGGAAGGTCTCACCCAGCTGTTGAAGACGGTCGAGCAGGTCCGGGCCCGGCAGAATCCGCGACTGGATATCGAAGGCGTGGTGCTGACGATGCATGACCGCCGCAACCGTCTGTCGGACCTGGTTGCAGCAGATGTGCGCGCTGCCCTGGGGGCGCGTGTGTATGAGACGATGATTCCGCGCAACGTGCGGCTATCGGAGGCGCCGAGCCATGGTGTGCCGGCACTGTTGTACGACATGCACTGCCCTGGTTCGGAAGCCTATATGGCCCTTGCCAGGGAACTTATCGGCAGTAGTGCGGCCCAGGCGGCCTGAAGCAATCTGGTAGATGGAGGGGTTCATGGCGGTCAGGCGCGGGGGATTGGGCCGGGGGTTGTCGGCACTTCTGGAAGAAATGGGGTCCGCCCCACCGGTTGCAACGTCCGAGCTACGCTCGGCAAGCTTGATGCCGATCTCGTCCATCAGCGCCAATCCAACCCAGCCGCGGCGGCTGTTTGACGAAGTCGCCATGTCGGAACTGGCAGACTCCATTCGGATCAAAGGCGTACTGCAGCCAATCCTGGTCCGACCTGTCGAAGAGGGCCGATACGAGATCGTTGCCGGCGAGCGGCGGTGGCGGGCAGCGCAGATGGCTGGCCTTCACGAAATCCCGGTGGTCATCCGGAACTTTTCGGACATCGACGGATTCGAAGCTGCGATCATCGAAAATGTGCAGCGCACAGATCTCAATCCGATCGAAGAGTCGCAGGGATATCAGAGACTTATTCAGGAATTCGGCCATACGCAGGAGATGGTGGCATCGGTCACCGGCAAGGCGCGTAGCCATATTGCCAACCTGCTCCGGCTTCTCGACCTTCCCGAAGATGTGCAGACGCTGGTGAAGATGGGTCTGCTGTCCCTGGGCCACGCCAAGGCGGTGATGCAGGCAAAAGACCCTGGCGCACTCGCAAAAGAGATTGCTTCTCAAGGGCTTACAGTTCGTCAGGCAGAGGAGGCTGCGCGCCGCAGTCAGGGAATGTCGGCGCCCAAGTCGCAAGCCGCCAACCGACGGGACCCGGAACTTGATGCGCTGGAAGCGCAACTGGCCGAAGCCCTTGGTATTCAGGTGGCCATCGAGGCGCGCGGGAAGCACGGGACCGTGACTCTGAAGTTCTCAGATCTCGACCAGCTCGACACAATCATCGCGCGCCTTCAGGGCTGACCAGGACAACCGATCATGGCCCTACACGTGGATCGCGCGGGGCCACTTCAACTTGCCGCGTCAGTCCTTTCTGTTCGCCTGCACGAAGCGAACTCACTCTGCCCGGCAGGGCTTGATCGCTGCAGGCTCGGGCCGCGCCACCGGTTCGAAGACGGCCAAATAGCTGCCGTTCCCAAGTCGATTGAACGAAGTCTGCCGAAAGCCGGCTGCAGCAAGCTCGCACGCCAGCAGTGACGGGGGCGTGCCATGCCTGGCCGTCGCACGATTGGCGTCGATGATCGCGACCCTGCCACCTGGCTTCAGATCCTCGTGGAGATGCCACAGCAGGCCGAACGGGTCCGAAATCTCGTGGTACATGTGCACCATCAGCGCGATGTCGACACTCTGCGGTGGAAGGTTCGCGTTGCCGGCATCCCCGAGCACAAACCGGACGTTGCCATGGCCCTCTGACTCCATCCGTCGGCGGAGCCGGGTGAGATAATCCGGAATGATGTCGTTCGCGTGGACAATGCCCGATGGGCCGACGGCCGGGGCAAGACGGCTGGTGTAATAGCCCGATCCTGCACCGATATCGGCGACAGACAAGCCGAGCTTCACCTTCAGGAGGCGAAAAACCTGAGTGGCTTCCCCTACGTTGTCGCGGGACTCCTCATCGGACCAGGCCGCCGACACGATGTCGGCCACAGGGCGGTCCGGCGCCGGAAAGACGGGGCCCAGAGGCTCCTGCGCCAGCCGGGCCTGGGCAGGGGCCGCTGCGTCAGCCGGCGGCTGAGCCGCCGACGACAAATCGCAGGCGCCCAAAAGAAGGAAGATCAGGATCGCACCTCTGCGCATGGCGAAGGAGGTCGTGTGCCACAGACGCAAGGTCAAGCCGGATTCGACAAATCGCATCTTCGGCAACTGGCCGCCCTAGCGCCGTTGCTTGCGTTCGAACCGCAGCAGGGCGTGCAGCAGCAACAGGGTCGCGACCCCACCCGCCAATTGGGCGGCCGCTTCGCGCCGGCGACGCGCCGGATTGCCGACGGACGGCGCGACCCGACCCGAAAGACCCAGAGGCGCATCCTTCCAGAGATCGACATGGGAACGCGGCTGCAACAGCCCCAGCACGCCAAGCCCCGTCACGAAGGTGGCACACAGCTCGATCGTTCGTGCGACGCTCTTCACCGATCGGTGATACCTGCTGATGCCGTCCGCGACATCTTCAGCGCCACCTTCTCGTTTGCCCGTAAGACCCGAAGGAAGTTGAGACCTGCCAGTTTCCGGAGATTCTCGTCAGACCAGCCGCGGCGCGCCAGTTCGGCAAACAGCGCGGGATAGCTGGACACATCCTCGAGGCCGACGGGAAGATCCGGCACACCATCGAAGTCGCCGCCAAGCCCCACATGATCATGCCCTGCCAC
Organism: Sandaracinobacter sp.; assembly: GCA_046316515.1. Taxonomy (GTDB): domain Bacteria; phylum Pseudomonadota; class Alphaproteobacteria; order Sphingomonadales; family Sphingomonadaceae; genus Sandaracinobacteroides. Next base: position 3,950 of record JBKDAC010000473.1, read on the forward strand.
GCGGGCTGCATGGCCGATGTGATCGGCGACCATAGCCAGCGTGGTGACGGGCCGCGGGTTCTCTGCGTCCCAGGCCTTCATCCGGGCAACCCCTTCGGCCCCCTGCCCTGCGATCATGCGCTGGGCCTGGCGCCGCGTCTCCCAATCAGCGCGGGCCTGATTGATGAAACCCGGCACGAAGGTGATCATCACGATCCCGCCATTTGCCTTCAGGCGCTGCAGCACGTCATCCGGCACGTTGCGCGGATGGTTCGTGACGGCCTTCGCCGACGAGTGCGAGAAGATGACCGGCGACCTGGTGATGCCGAGCACGGCCTTCATGACGGTCGGCGACACATGGCTGAGATCGACAAGAACGCCCAGACGGTTCATCTCGGCGATCATGGCAGGGGCATCGGCAGCGATCCCGTTGTGCCTGGGATCCGACGTTGCGCTGTCAAATAGGCGGGTGGGCTGGCTGTGCGACAATGTCATGGCGCGGACGCCGGCCGCATGGGCCCGCCGAAGAGTGGGAATATCGTCAGCAACCTGATGCGCACCTTCCAGCGCGAGGAAGCCGGCGAGCCGTCCCGACTTCCATGCCCGTTCGGCTTCGTCGGCGGTCGTGACGTTGGCAAAGCTCTCAGGATGGCGCTCGGCGAAGGTGCGGGCGATCGCGATCTGCTCAAAGGTCTGCTTCACGGCCTCGTCGGGCGTCAGGCTGGCCGGCACATAGACCGACCAGAGCTGCAGGCCGAGATGACCCTTGCGGATGAGCGGAATGGAGGTGTGGCCACGGGTGGCCTCTCCGGTGGAGAAGACGCTTGTGGACCTGACGGTCGCGGGCTGGATTAGGTCGGCCGTCTTTGCGCCCTCCACGCCATAGGCCTGGCGCAGGGCATAGGGCCAGTCGTTATGGCCATCGGACAGTGGAACCGCGGTGAGAACACGCTCCACCCGCTGTTCGATGCCGGCCGCCGTGCCGGTTGATTGGGCCGAAGCGGGGGAAAGGGCGGTTGCCGCAAGGGCTGCAAGAAGAAGGCTGCGCATGTCGGGGTGATGGCCCCCGCCCGCCACGCGGTCAAGTTCGACCAAGACTTCCGTCAATTCTTGCCGAGACCTTGTGACGAACTGGTGCGATGATGGCGGGCTCGAGACTGGAATCGGCGTTGCGTTCCCGGCGCCTGCAACCGAACCTTGGGCTCATTATCGGCGCGGGCGTCCTATAGGCCTTTGTGCCCTATGTGCTGATGGATATGGCCACACAGGCCGCCGTCAATGCACCGCTAATGCGCGTGTCGGCGCCGGCTGACGGCACCGTCGCCACGCTGCAGGCTGTCAGCGCGGCGATCACGGTAGAGCAGAAACTGAAGCTGGTTGCCCTTGGCGATGCGGCGATCCTGCATCTGACCCTGCTTCGCGGCACGGAGATGCCCCCTATGTGGCAGTGTTCGATGCGGAATGCGTGCCGCGGCAGGATTTCCTGCTGCGCACCATGGGGTTCTTCGAGGATGAGAAGATCGGCATCATGCAGGTGCCGCACAGCTTCTACAAGATCGACCCGATGCAGACGAACCTGTCGCTCAGACAGGCAATGCCCGACAACCAGCGGTTCATCTTCGAGGCACTGGGGGGCCTCCCCCTGGATCGATTACCGAGGACATGCTGCTGACCCTTGCCGGCCTGCGGGCGGGCTATGTGACGCGCTATCTGAACGAGCCGCTTGCCTGGGGCCTCACGCCGGAGTCGATGCAGACCTTCTTCGTGCAGCGCCAGTGCTGGGCAAAAGGCGCGATGCAGAAGCCCGCGGTGCGGCCAGACGAGATGGGCGAAGCCGAAGCGGCACCCAAAGCGAAGCTGGCGCCGGCCGAGCGGTCGATTCTGCCGGTACGGATGGGGACCGACGACGCGCGGATCAACGCCTGAGCTGTTGCATCAGTCGGCGACGAAGCCCTTCCAGTTTCCCATATAGCCGATGAAGGTGTCGCTGAGGCCTTCGGCGGCCAGCGTCTCGCGGGAGACTGGGAGCGGGCGGGCGGTGAAGGCCGGATCGACGATGGCGCGGCGCGCGAAATCATGGTGCAGGATGGCGCCGCGCCCGATGAGTACGAAATCGGCGCCGCGATCAAGGCAGCGCTGGGCGTGCGGTGCCGTGGTGATCTTGCCCGCCACGCCGACCGCCGTGCCATGGCGAGGCAGATCGGTGAAATGGTCGATCAGTTCGGTGCCGGCATAGGCCTCTTCGGCAGGCGCCTTGAACACATCCCACAGCGAGAGGTCGAGATAGTCGAGCTGTTCCGTCGCGAGCAGGCGGCGGGCAAGCGCGCGGGCTTCGGCGAGCGGGATTCCGAATCGTTCCGGGCTGATGCGGACACCAAGCTGGAACACTGGGCCGGTGGCGGCGCGGATGCCGTCGATGATCTCGAACAGGAGGCGGCAGCGGTTGTCGAAGCTGGTGCCATAGCGGTCGGTGCGGTGGTTGTTGTCGGCGTCGAGGAAGCTGCACAGCATGTAGCCATGGGCCCCGTGGAGCTCGACGCCGTCGAAGCCCGCGCGCTCGGCGCGGACGGCGGCTGCGATGAAATCGTCGCGGAGCTGCTCGACCTCGGCCGTGGTGAGGGCGGTCGCGCCGGTTTCGGAATCGTCCCATGGTGCGCGCCGGGGTTCGCCGGAAAGCTCGGGCTCGGTACGGCGGCCACCGTGGTGGAGCTGCACAGTCGACACGGAGCCGGCCGCGCGGATGGCTGCCGAAAGGCGGGTGAGGCCGGGGACATGGGCGTCGGACCAGATGCCGAGTTGCCCGGAAAAGGCCTGGCCGCCCTTCTGGACATGGGCCGCGCATGTCATGGTGAGGGCAAATCCGCCCTGGGCACGCATGGTAAGCCAGCGAAACTCGTCGTCCGACAAGGTGCCGTCGGCATGACTTTGCTGGTTGGTGAGGGGCGCGAGCATCAGGCGGTTGGCGAGTGCCGGGCCGCGGCGCAGGGGAAGCGGGCCTGCGATGCGCGTCATGGACGGATCAGGATCATCTGCGTCTGGCGGCCGTCGATGTAGCGCACGGTCTTGCCGTCGAAGAAGGCGTCTTCCTCGGTGCGGAACTGGACGCGCTGGTCACCCCATTCGGGAACGGTGTGATGGGCACTCAGCTCGACCGACCAGGCCACGTTCGGACGCAGCTTGTGATCCCCGCGGGGGCTGGGCGCCTGATCGTCCCAAAAGCCGATGGCGGCGCCGGCCGCGTGGCCGTGGAAACCGATCTGGTGGGAATAGATGGTCGGCTCAAGCCCCTGGGCGAGGGCCTTGCGGCGGGCTTCGAGGAGAATCTCGTTTCCGCTGAGGCCGGTGCGGTAGCTGGAGGTGAGTGCATCCTGCACCTTGTTGGCCGCCGCAAGCCCCGCCTTCAGGCCGGCGGGGGCATCCGTCTCGCCGGGCTTCAGGATATAGGCAAGATGCTGGGTGTCGGTGTTGAGGCCGAGATAGGTGATCCCGAAGTCGAGCCAGACCATGTCGCCTGGCTGGAACACTGTATCTCCGGCCAGCTCCTTCACCGACCCCTGCCGGAAGATGGCGATGCCCGGGTGGAACCAGGTGTCGAGCTTCAACTCTGCAATGCGTTCGCGCAGCCACCATTCGAGATCGGTGACCGTGGTGACGCCCGGGGTGATCGCCTTGCGGCTGAGCCCTTCCGCCATAATCGCATGGGCGGTGCGGACGATCATCGGATAGAGGGCCATTTCACCCGGCGTGCGGGTTTCGAGCCAGTTGATTGCCATGTCACCGGCCGGTGTCAGCCGTTCGCGCATGTGCGGGGGAACGGCCTCGACCAATTGCTGATACTGGCTGAGGGTAAGGCCGTCGCCGAACGCGGTCCTTCCGTCGGAATTGATGGCGATGTCGCGGGGGTTACGCTCCAGCAGAATCTGCGTGAGGCGCTTCCACTGGTCGGGCTCTTCCTCCGGGCTCCACGCCGGATCGAACAGCCCGCCCAGGCCATAGCGGCTGACGGTGAGGCGTTCGACGGGTTTGCCCTGGCCGGGATCGTGGAAGACGAGGATCGTCCGGCGCCGGGCGGTGAAATTCTCGGCATCGAGCATGGTCTGGAGGACTTCATCGTCCTGATACTCGCGCGCGATCAGGATCCACATGTCGACGCCGCGTTCGCGCATCAGCTTGGGGATCAGCGTGTCCAAACGATCCTTCAGCAGGCCATCCTCGATCCGGGCGCGTTCGCGCAACGGGACGATGGGCGGAACGGCCGGCGCCATCTCCTCGGTTTCGCGCAGCGGCCAGTCGGACTTCTGTGCGGCTGCGGTGGAGGCGGAGAAGAGCAGCAGGGCTGCAAGGAGGGCCAGACGGGTCATGCGCATCGCGACTGGATGCGGCGGGCAGAAGCGGCGGTCAAGCTTGCGCAAGGATGGGGGTTGGGGCATCGCCCCGGCGGAGGAGATTTTCATGCGCCCACTCCTGCTTACCGCTATTGCCCTGCTTGCCCAGCCCGCCATCGCCGCCAAGCCGGCCGACCGCTGGATGGGGCATGTGAAGGTGCTGGCCGACGACAATATGGAAGGACGGCTGACAGGCACGCCGGGCTATGATCGCGCGGCAGCCTATGTGGCGGGCGAGTTCCAGAAGCTGGGCCTGAAACCGGCTGGAACCGATGGCTTCTATCAGCCCGTATCGCTGACCGAGCAGACGGTTGATCTGAAGGCTTCGCGGCTGGCTCTGGTCGGCAAGGGCACTGTGCCACTGGCGCTGGGCGAGCAGATCCTGCCCGGCACGCGGGTGCCTCAGATCAAGGGCAGCTTCGATGCGCCGCTGGTGTTCCTTGGGTCGGGGCTCCACCTGCCGGACCAGGGGCATGACGATTTTTCTGGCATGGACCTGAAGGGCAAGATCGTGGTCGTGGTGGCGGGCGGGCCGAGCCGCCTGTCGGGGGCTCTGAAGAGCCATGCGCGCACTGCGGAATTCTGGCCGGCGATGCAGCGGGCAGGTGCGATCGGGGCGATCACCATCGCCAATCCAAAGCAGACGGACATCCCGTGGGAGCGACAGAAGCTGTTCGCCGAAACCCCGGGCATGCGGCTGTCGGCGCCGGAGCTGAGCGACGCGAAGCAACCCTTCTTCACCGCGACCTTCAGCCCGGCCGAGGCCGAGATGCTGTTCCTGTCGTCCGGGCGCAGCCTGAGCGAGGTGCTGGCGATCGCCGATGCGGGCCAGGTGCTTCCCCGCTTCGACCTGAGCCTGAAGCTGCAGGGCGAGATCGTGGCGCGGGACCGCAACTTCACTTCGCCCAATCTGGTCGCATTGTTGCCAGGCCGGGACCGCAAGCTGAAGGACGAATTTGTGGTCCTGACCGCGCACCTCGATCACATCGGCGTCGACAAGCCGGTGAACGGGGACCGGATCCACAATGGCGCGATGGACAATGCGTCGGGCATCGCCTCGATGATCGAGAGTGGCCGGGCGTTGAAGTCCAGGCGGCCGAAGCGGTCGGTGCTGCTGGTGGCGGTGACGGGCGAGGAGCGGGGACTGCTTGGCAGCCGCTACTTCGCGAACCGCCCGACGGTGCCTGCGCAATCGATGGTCGCCAATATCAACATGGACATGTTCCTGCCGCTGTGGCCCTTCACGAACGTGACCGCGTTGGGCGCCGAGGAATCGACACTGGGGCTGGTGTCGGCCGACGCGGCCCGGAGCGTCGGCGCGCGGCAAGTGCCGGACGAGGCGCCAGAACGGAACCTGTTCGTACGCAGCGACCAGTACAGCTTCGTGCGCGTGGGCATTCCGGCGCTCGCGCTGAAATTCGCCCCCGTCAGCCCGGCGGAGCAGGCGGTCCAGAAGGACTGGCTGACCAACCGCTATCATGCGCCATCGGACGACCTGAACCAGCCGATCAACCCAGATTATGTGCTGCCCTTCAATCGCTATCTGGAGCGGTTAATCGTGATGGTGGCCAATGCGCCGGGAAGGCCGACCTGGTATCCCGACAGCTTCTTCCGCCGCTTCGCGCAACCCCAGCCCCAGCCAGCGCCTTAGGAGCCAAGGCTTCTGAGGAAGGCACCGTCGGCCCGCTGGGCAGGACCGAGCCGGATGACCGGCGCACGGCACCGTTGGCGTCGTGATGGACAACGGCCGCCAGGGTGGGGAAGCAGCCGTCGTGCATGCAGGCCGCGGCGGCCTGACACCACCGCCGGGGATCGATGCGCCGGCGCTGAACGCGCTGCTGATCGGCGGCATCCAGCAGCTCGTGCTGGCGTCTGCCACCATGGGCAGCCTTGCTGGCCTGCCACTGGCCGAGGACCGCAACTGGATCCGGGCGCGGCTTGCCTTGCGGGCCCTGATCCGGTCCGGGGTGTCTACCGCACCAGCTGGGCCGGGGCGGACACGCTGCCGGACGCCTGACCGTTATTCGTTGGCGTAGGCCTTCAGCAGGTCGTGCAGATAGGCACGGCCGTGCTGCTGCCGAAGCGGTTCTGTTCATGGAAACGGAACGTGGCCCAAGCCGCGCCCATGATCAAGGCTTGACCGACGCGCACGACGGAGAACCCCCGTTTCAGGGAGTCACGATGTTGAACCAGAAGGGCGGCGTATCCAGCAGGCCGAACAGCTCGGCAAAGGCGTCTGGGCGGCCTTCCACCTTCGCGCGGCCAGCGGCCACCTCGGCAGGGAAGCTGGTGCGGCCGAGCTGGATGTCGTCCAGCGTCGCCCTGCTCAGCGTGACCGTGGCGTCGGGCGCCGCAAGCGCGGGGCCGTGGTTCAGAACGGCGTTGCGCACGCTGAGGCCCCAGCTCTTGCCGAGATCGGTGAAAACCAGGTTCAGGCCCAGGCGCTTGCCGGCGGCGCGATCGCCATTCAGGCGGACTGACAGCACGTCGAACAGCAACTCGGGCGGCAAGGCGCGCACGATGTCGGGGGCTGCGGTGGTCTGCGGGGGCAGGTTGGAAATGCCGGTACGCAGCTCGGCGGCACCCTGCAGATAGACCGACCGCCAGGGCCCGGATTCCGCCTGATAGCCCATCTGCTCCAGCGTGTCGGCCAGCAGGGCGCGCGCAGGCTGGTTGGCAGGGTCGGCGAACACCACATGCTTCAGCGCCTCGGCAACCCAGCGATACTCCCCCTTCCCGAAGTCCGCACGGGCCTTCGCAAGGATGGCATCGGCCCCCCCCATATACTCCACATATTTCCGGGCTGCGGACTCGGGCGGCAGATTGTCCAGATTGGCGGGGTTGCCATCGTACCAACCCATATAGCGCTGATAGATGGCCCTGCTGTTGTGCTTCAACGTGCCATAATGGCCCCGTCCGGCCCAGAAGCTGTCCAGCTCGGGCGGGAGGCGCAGCATCTCGGCAATCTCGGGGCCCGTGTAGCCTGCATTCATCAGCCGGACCGTCTGGTCGTGCATGTATTTGTAGAGGTCGCGCTGGCGCTCGAGATAATCCAGCGTCCGGGCCTGTCCCCAGCGCGGCCAGTGGTGGCTCTGAAACACGACATCGGTCCGGTCGCCATAGAGGCGGATCGTCTCGTCAATATACTGGGCCCAGACCTTGGCGTCCCGCACCAGCGCGCCCCTGAGGGTGAGGACATTGTGCATCACGGCGGTCGTGTTCTCGGCCATCCACATGGCACGTTTGTCGGGAAAGAAGGTGTTCATTTCCGCCGGCGCCTCGGTGCCCGGCGTCAGCTGGAACACCATGCGCACACCGTCGATCACGATTTCCTCGCCGGTCTTCGTCACTTCGCGGGTGGGCGGGATCAGGCCGATGCTGCCGGCTGAGCCCCGGACGCCGAGACCTGCAGACACGGCCCCTTTCGGCCCCGGGGGGATCAGGCCACCGAACATGTAGATTGCACGCCGGCTCATCGCGTTGCCGGCGATGACATTCTCGGAAATGGCGTGTTCCAGGAACCCTTCGGGTGCCAGGATCTGAACCTTGCCCGACGTCACATCCTGCTCGGAGACGATCCCCCGCACACCGCCATAATGGTCGACATGGCTGTGACTGTAGATAACGGCGACGACGGGATGCCGGCCCAGATGCTTCGACAGCAGCGCATAGGCCGCCCGCGCCGGTTCGGCAGACACAAGCGGGTCGAACACGATCCATCCGGTCTTTCCCCGGACGAAAGTGATGTTCGAGAGATCATAGCCACGGACCTGGTAGATACCGTCGGTCACCTGGAACAGGCCGGCGAACATGTTGAGCCGCGCATTGCGCCAGAGGCTGGGGTTCACCGTGTCGGGCGGAGGCGTGTCGGGGCCGATGAAGGTGCGATAGGGCTCCAGATTCCAGGCGACGGCCGTGCCATCGTCGCGCGGAATCGTGACGGGTGTCGGGCTTTCGATCAGCCCGCGCCGCGCATCGGCAAAGTCCTGGGTGTCGGCAAAGGGCAGGGCCTTCAGGATCGCCGCATTCGCAGCTCGCGTGGCCTCGGTTGCCGGTTGCGGCACGCCTGCCGGCTGGGCCAGCGAAGCCGAGCCGGCAAACAACAGAACGGCAGCCGTCGCGACGGATGTCCTCATCGGCACAGATTCTCCCACCAGGATATAGTTCCCCTATCCATCCTGACGGACCGGTCGTCGAACATTGCCCAAATCGGGGCAGTTCGATCCGAAGCCCCGCTTTGCCGGGGCTATTTCGGGAACAGAAAGACGACGCTGAAGCGCAGGCCCCAGTTCGGCCCGCCGGTGGGACTGGCGAGCCAATAGCGGACCCCGGCGCCGATGGAGATGGGCTGCTTGCCGACGACGACAAGCTGGCTGACCGAGCCGGCGATGGGCACGATCCACTGGTCGCCCAACCAGTCGTAGCTGGTTTCTGTTTGGATGGTCCAGGTGGTGGCGGACTTTGTGGTGTAGCTGAGGAAGGGCTGGAGGAAGGTGGCGGAGATGTCGCCGCGGCTGTCCTTGCCGGCGATCGACCAGATGTGGTTCGCGAGCGCGCCGTAGGTGAACTGGCCGTCGATCTTCAGGATGACGCCAGTGGGCCCGATGCCCCATTTGCCGCCGCCGAGCGCCTGGTCGGTAGCGGTGGGGACAAGGAAGACGGGGCCGGCGCCCCAGACAATTCCGGATGCGGTCGGCTTGGCCGGCGAGAAGAACAGGCTCTGCACCACGTCACCCAGGCCGAACTGGCTTGTCCCCGAGCCGGTGACATCACTCTGGGCGATCACCGGCAGGATGGTGCGGGAAATCATGTTCCAGTCGGAACTCAGCGAGATGGGCACCACTGGCTGGATGTTGGCGGTGTAGCGGAAACCCTCTCCGTCGAGGCCATAGCCCCATTCGAAGTTGTTCTGGACCGGGACCTGGATAAGGCTGGCGACCGGGTTGGCGAGCTGCTGGGCGAGATCGGCTGAGCCGGCCGTGGAAAGAGGGTCAGAGGGCGGGGCGACGGCCGGAGCTTCCTGCGCGAGTGACGGCAAGGCGAGCGCCAGGGCGGGCAGAAGCAGCGCGAGGAAGCGGGCGTGGGACATGAAGGTGGCACCCTTTGTGTGAGGAAGGCATGCTGCACCGTTACCGCACGCCGTTGCGGTGGAATGCCTGCTTTGCGCCATTTCGGAACGGGTTGGCAGCCCGTTCAGTTGCGGACCCAGACGCTCTTTCCGTCCTTTATGGTCTCCAGCACCCGGACCTGGTTGATCTTCGCCGGGTCCATGGTGACGGGGTTGTCGGAGAGGACGACGAGGTCGGCGCGCTTGGCTTCCTTGATACTGCCCTTGCTGTCCTGTTCGCCGAACTGCTCGGCGCCCCAGATGGTGACCATCTTCATCGCTTCGTAAGGGGTGACTCGCTCGCCTTCGCCGATGATCTTGCCCGAGCGCGAGGTGCGGTTCACCGTTGCCCAGACGACCTGCATCAGGTTGGGGAGCGCGACCGGGGCGTCGGTGTGGCTTGTGGCGTGCGATCCGGTGTTCAGGATGGAACGCATGGGAGAGATCTGCGCACCCTGCTCAGGGCCAACGATCTTTGTGTACCAGTCCCCCCAATAGAAGGTGTGCATGGGGAACATGGAGGGGAAGATGCCCAACGTCTTCAGTTCCTTCACCTGATCCGGGCGGATGAACTGGCCGTGGACGAGGATCGCCTGTCCGGGCTTTACGCCATGCTTTGCCGTTGCGCGGCGCACGGCTTCCAGCATCTGGTCGATCGCGGCATCGCCATTGGCATGCAGCTTGACTGGCCAGCCCTTGGCATAGGCTTCGTCGACATAGGCGGCGACCTGGTCGGTGTCGGGGATGGCAGGATAGCCCTTGTAGCCGAGCTTCTGGCCATCCGGCGGGATGAGATAGGGCTTGGTGCGCCAGGCGGTGCGGCCCTGGGGGGAGCCGTCGAGCGTGATTTTGAGGCCGCCAAGGCGATAGTGATCCTTGTAGGTGGTGGAGAAGGCGCGATCGAGCTCGGCCTTGTTGGAATAGTCCATCCAGCCGATGAAATCGATGTCGAGCAGGCCGCGGGCGGCGGCATTCTCCATGTCCTTGCTCATCGGCCCGAACATCCGGCCTTCGTTGAGCGTTGTGTAGCCGTAGCTCTTCGCCAGCTCGAGGCCGCGCTTCAGGACATCATCCTTGCCCTGCTGGTTCACTGGGGCCAGGAACTTCACCATGAGAGGCATGGCCGCGAGTTCCTCGAGAACGCCGTTCGGGGTCTTGCCGTCGGCCTCGCGTCGAATGACGCCTCCTTCGGGGTCCACGGATGATGCGTCATAGCCGATCATCTTCAGGGCGAGCGTGTTGACTGCCATGAAGTGGCCCGAGATGTGGGTGGCCATGACGGGAACGGTTGTCGATACCCTGTCCAGATCCTGGCGCGTCGGGTGGCGACCGAGGAGGGCGTCGTCGTAGCCGACGCCGAAGATCCAGCCGGTGAGCTTGACGTCGGGGCTTTCGCTGAAGGTCTTAAGCTTGGCGACGAGGTCGTCGATCGTGTTCACTTGGCCGTCAGGCGGGGCGAGGAGGTTGGCGCCGACGGCCTGGGTGCCGAACTGCTGGCCGTGGGCGTGGCCATCGATGAAACCGGGCATCAGCGTCTTGCCGGCGAGGTCCTTGACGGCGGTGCCGTCAACCTTCTGCTTCATCGCATCGGCCTTGCTGCCAACGAAGATGATCTTGCCTTCATCGATCACGATGGCCTCAGCCGTGGTAGGCTGGTCGCCCTCCATGGTGACGATCGGGCCGCCGGTAATGATGAGATCTGCGCCGGGGCCTGCCGGGTCGTCGGCGTCCTTTCCGGCGCCGCTGCAGGCGGCAAGCGCGAGCATCGACACGAGGCTGAGGGACAGGGTGCGCGTGGTCGGCATGGCTGGTCTCCCTTGACTTTCCGCACAACTGACCTCTTTCGGCATGCAGAAGTTGCGGATTGCCACAATCCTATTGCGGAATTTCGATCGGGTGAAGCGGGCTTTCGGACGAGCTTGATCGTGTTTTTGCCCGGCGGGGTTGGCTTTCGCGCCAACCGGAGCCCTTCCGCGCCCGGTTTCTGGCGATGGGGCGGCAGATAGTCCTGAAGCGCGGTCAGCCTGTGTTTCACGTGGTGACGCATCGGGCGGGGTGTATGGGATGGTGTCCAGCTCGGTGAGCGTGCTTGAGGGAACTCTGTGGCAGCTGCCGGCGCCTGCCCATATTGAGCGGGCGGGTGACTGGTTCGGCCACGGCCCTGCGCTGAGCGGCGGCACCCGTATCCTGACTTCGTGGCAGCGGAGAACACAACCTTGCTGCAGGTACCGCTGAAGCGGTTGCGGCCGCTCCTGCTGGCAGACCCCGACTTTGCAACGCGGCTGGCGCAGATGGCCGATGCCAGCACCGAAGCGGTGATCCGGGTTACGCGCGACCTGCTGATCCGAAACTCGGGCCAGCGCTTGCGGCGGTTCTGCAGCGAGAACTCGATTCCGAACTGCTCGTAGGCCTTGCTAGCACTTCGTTGATCGTACCGGTGACCGGCAGGGTCAGATTGTGCTTGCCGTCATAAACGGTCTCGGTGGTGGCGTCTGATCGCACCTCGAAGCTGTTCGTGCCGCGCATTGCGGCACCCAAGCGGTTGAGGACGGCTACGGTGTCGACCCGGGCGGGCCCAGTGGGCGCGGCTTGGGCGGGGGCGGGGGCGCCTTCTTTGCGGCAACAGGCACGCCCGCCAGCAACAGGGCCAGAACAATTCCGCCCATCTGCATCACTTTCTTCCTCGACACGGGCCTACAGTGAGTGGGCCGGACCAGGCGGGTGGACAACCGCCGGGCGGTGGAGATCGCCCGCTCAACCGGTCGGGCTCGCGCCGAGTCTGCGCGTCAGCGCTGCGCGCTGATCGCAGCCGGCTTCACGAACCAGTGACCTATGGTCACTGGTTCATCGAGCCGAAGAAGTCCTCGTTGGTCTTGGAATCCTTCATCTTGTCGAGAAGGAACTCCATCGCGTCGACCGTGCCCATCTGCATGAGGATGCGACGCAGGACCCACATCTTGGAGAGGGTCGCCTTGTCGACCAGCAGCTCTTCCTTGCGGGTGCCGGACTTGCCGACGTCCATCGCGGGGAAGATGCGCTTGTCGGCAACCTTGCGGTCGAGCACGATTTCACTGTTGCCGGTGCCCTTGAACTCTTCGAAGATCAGCTCGTCCATGCGGCTGCCGGTGTCGATGAGGGCCGTCGCGATGATGGAAAGCGAGCCGCCCTCCTCAATGTTGCGCGCGGCACCGAAGAAGCGCTTGGGGCGCTGCAGCGCATTGGCATCGACACCGCCGGAGAGCACCTTGCCGGACGACGGCACGACCGAGTTGTAGGCCCGCGCGAGGCGGGTGATGGAATCGAGCAGGATCACGACGTCCCGCTTGTGCTCGACCAGGCGCTTGGCCTTTTCGATCACCATTTCGGCAACCTGCACATGGCGGGCGGCGGGTTCATCGAAGGTGCTCGAGATAACCTCGCCCTGCACCGACCGCTGCATGTCGGTCACTTCCTCGGGCCGCTCGTCGATCAGCAGCACGATCAGATAGACTTCGGGGTGGTTGGAAGAGATCGCCTTGGCGATGTTCTGCAGAAGCACCGTCTTGCCCACGCGGGGCGGGGCGACGATCAGCGCGCGCTGGCCCTTTCCCTGGGGCGAGATGATGTCGATCACCCGGCTGGAGCGGTCCTTGGTGGTGGGGTCTGCATTGTCCAGGTTCAGCTTCTCGTCCGGATAGAGCGGCGTCAGGTTGTCGAAGTTGACGCGGTGGCGCAGGGTTTCCGGATCGTCGAAGTTGATCTTGGTCAGCTTGACCATCGAGAAGTAGCGCTCGCCGTCCTTGGGGGCGCGGATCTCGCCTTCGATGGTGTCGCCGGTGCGGATGCCATAGCGGCGGACCATCGAGGGCTGGAGATAGATGTCGTCGGGACCGGCCAGATAATTGGCATCAGCGGAGCGGAGGAAGCCGAAGCCGTCGGACAGCACCTCGATGGTGCCGGAGCCGATGATCTCCTCACCGCTTTCGGCCTTGGCCTTCAGGATTCCGAACAGCAGGTCCTGCTTCCTGAGCGTGGAGGCCTGCTCGACACCCAGCTCCTCGGCCATGGCAACAAGGTCTGCGGGCGTCTTCTTCTTGAGTTCGATGAGATGCATCTAGGCTTTCTGGATGTTGGAACGCCGAGCCCAGTGCCCATAAAGCTGGAGACTGCCGCTGGCGGAAAGCTGCGCTGCCGGACGGAGCGCGTGACCGCGCGCTAGGACGGAACGGCGGTTTTCGCAAGCGGAAATGGTGTTCACGCACCAAGGCGTGCATCTGCCCATCCCGGCCAAGGTCCCGCAGGCGCTAGCCTATCCCCAAAAGCGGGTTGGCCGCCACCATGAACATGGACACCTCAGTCAGACTGGTGGTTCTGGGGGTCGGCGTGACCCTCAACGCCAATATCCTCTTCGTGCTGGCGCGGATACTCGATCGCTGAGGGCTTCGCCCCGAATGGTCACCGACCTGGTCAGAAGGGTTTCAGGATTGCCAGCGACACCAGCAGGATGGTGAAGAGCGCCGGCACCTCGTTCCACAGCCGAAGGGACCGTTCGGCAACAGGCCGTTCGCCACGTGCCATCTTCTTGGAAACACCCACCATCCAGCCGTGATAGCCTGACAGTAGAAGCGCGAAAAAGATCTTGGCGTGGATCCATCCGGCGGCCGACAGGCCATAGCTGGTCGCGACCGCAAGGCCCAGGATCCAAACAGCCACTAGGCTTGGCGTCAGGATGAGGCGGCGGATACGGGCTGTGCGGTCCCGCCAGTTCATGTCCTCGTCGGATCCAACCGGAACGCTTGCTTGGTGCACCAAGTAGCGCGGCAGGATGAAGAGGCCGGCGATCCAGAAAAAGGTGACCACCACATGCGCGGCCTTCACCGGCATGTAGGCGCTGCCCAGCCATCCGATCAGATTGTCCATTCGCTCACCCTATCCGGTTGCGGACGCTCGGTCAGCCCCTCAGGCGCGACAGCAGCGCCTCGACATGGGGAATCGGCGTGAAGCGGTCGATTCCATGGCCCAGATTCAGGATATGGGGACGCCCCTTCATGATCTCCAGCACCTCGTCCAGAGCACGGGCGAGCGGCTCCCCACCAGCCTTCAGGGCAAGCGGATCGACATTGCCCTGCAGCGGGAGACTGTCGGGCGTGTTGGCGACGACAAAGCGCAGGTCGGTCGACTCGTCGATCGCCATGGCGCTGACCCGGGTTTCGCGGGCATAGGCCGGTGCCTTTTCGCCGGCACCCCGCGGAAAGCCGATCAGAGGGGTGTTCGGGTGGCGCTTGCGCAGCTCGTCGACCAACCAGGCCGTCGGCGCGATCACCCAGCGTTCGAATTCGGATGGCGCAAGGCTGCCCGACCAACTGTCGAACAGCATCAGCGCATCGGCGCCGGCATCGACCTGGCCAGACAGATAATGGAGCGTGTCGGCAGCGATCCGGTCGATCAGCGCCTGAAAGCGGACCGGATCGGCATAGGCCATCAGCCGCGCATCGGCCTGGTCCTTCGATCCCTCGCCCGCCACCATGTAGGTCGCGACAGTGTACGGAGACCCCGCAAAGCCGAACAGCGCCTTTTCCGGCGCCAGACTGGCCCGGACCTTGCGGACCGTGTCCCAGATCGGAAGATAATGATGCCGGGCTGGTGCCAGCGCGTCCAGGTCTGCGGCCTTCAGCGGCGTGGCCAGTCTGGGTCCCTCGCCCTCGGTGAAGGTGAGCTCCTGGCCCATCGCATGGGGCACGATCAGGATGTCGGAAAACAGGATCGCGATATCGAATCCGAATCGGCGAATCGGCTGCAGCGTGATCTCGCAGGCGGCGTCGCTGTCATAGCAGAGCGCAAGGAAGCTGCCCTTGTTGGCCCGGAGTTCCCGATACTCCGGAAGATAGCGTCCGGCCTGGCGCATCAGCCAGACGGGTGGGGGAGTGAGCACCTGGCCGGCAAGAACGCGCAGGGCGCGATTGGGTTCTGGGATCGTCATCGGTCACTTGTCTATCCGGGAGCCGAACAGGGAGCAAACGGGCTTTTCCCTTTCTTCAGTCTTTCAGATTCTTTTCGGGATAATGATGAAGGTGTGGCGGTGAATCATGGGGATGAAATCCTGTCCACAGCCGCATCCACAGCACGGCACCGCGGCAAGCTGTTCAGCGCCATCGGGGAATCGCCTTTGTCCGCCATCTGTGGATTTCGCGGCTGGGGTCGTCCACAAAGGGACAAACGGGGTCGAAGCCATCGGATGCCGGGGGCGGACTTGTCGCTTGACCGGTTACAGCAGGTAGGTTCGTCGATTCGTGCAGGCGATTCGCCGGTTTTTCCGGTGGATTGTCCACAGGGGGTGCGCCAAAGACGGGACCGAGGCCCCTATGACAAGACCAGCGTGACACGCCTGCACCTTCATCTGGTATCCGACTCCACCGGCGAAACGCTGGAGAGCCTGGTAAAGGCCGGGCTTGCCCAGTTCGAGGCCGTGGACGCGGTGAAGCATTACTGGCCGATGGTGCGGTCGGAAGGGCATCTCGACCGCGTGCTCGACGAGGTAGCGCGCGCGCCCGGCCTTGTTCTCTACACGCTGGTTGCCCGTTCTGTTCGCGAACAGCTGGAGTCGCGCTGTGCTGCGCTTGGCCTGCCGGTGATCCCCGTGATGGATCCGGTGATCGCCGGGCTGGAACGGATGCTGGGCACGCGGGCCGCCAGCCGACCGGGCGGTCAGCATCGTATGGATGCCGCCTATTTTGGCCGGATCGAGGCGATCAACTGGACCATGGAGCATGACGACGGCCTGCTGCCGCAGGAGTGGGAGCAGGCCGATCTCGTCCTTGCCGGTGTGTCACGCAGTTCCAAGACACCGACCTCGCTCTATCTCGCCAATCGCGGGTATCGGGTTGCCAATATCCCGATCGTGCCGAACCGCCCACTGCCCACAGAGCTGTTTGACCTGAAGGACCCCCTGGTCGTGGGCCTGACGGTGGCGCCCGATCGGCTGGAGCAGGTGCGCCGGGCCCGCATCTTAGGCGCCGACGTCGCCGGCTTTTCGGCAGCCTATGCCGACCCGGAGGGGATCAAGGCCGAGCTCAACGCCGCGCGCCGGCTGTTTGCCGATCGCAGTTGGCCTGTGCTCGACGTGACCCGGCGAAGCATCGAGGAGACGGCGGCCGAGCTGATGAACATGCTGACGGTGCGGGACGAGCGCCAACGCGAAGAGGGACTGACGCAGTGATCGTGCTGGCGAGCGAAAGCGCATCGCGCAAGGCCATGTTGGCGGCTGCCGGTGTTGCATTCGAGCCGGTGCCCGCCCGGATCGACGAGGCGGGGGTGACCGCCGAGATGGCTGGCCGACCGGTGCGCGATGTGGCGGACCGGCTGGCCGAGCTGAAGGCGGTGAAGGTGAGCCTGAGGCATCCGGGCGCTTTCGTACTGGGCAGCGATTCGATGCTGGAGGTGGAGCTGGGGCGCTGGTTGGAGAAGCCCGGCGATCTGGACGGGCTCCGGGTGCAGCTGCGTGAGCTGCGCGGGCGGAGCCACCGGTTGATCAGCGCGGCCGTGGTGGCGCGCGACGGGGTGGCGCTGTGGCGGCATGTGGAGGCCGCGACCCTGCATGTCCGGGATTTCAGCGAAGCCTGGCTGGCGCACTATGTGGATGCCTGCGGCAAGCATGTTCTGTCCAGCGTGGGCGGCTATCATCTGGAAGGGCTGGGGGCCCAGCTGTTCACAAGGGTGGAGGGCGACCAGTTCGTGGTGCGCGGATTGCCGCTGCTGGCCGTGCTGGGCTGGCTGCGCGAGGCCGGGGAGCTGATGACGTGACCTATGCAGAGGTAATCGGCGATCCGATTTCGCATTCGAAATCGCCGCTGATCCACGGCTTCTGGATCCGTGCCCTGGGGCTGGATGCGGATTATCGGGCGGCTCATGTGACCGATGCGGGGCTTGCGGACTATTTCGCAGCGCGGCGGGCGGACCCCGACTGGGCAGGCTGCAATGTGACGATGCCGCACAAGGAGGCGGTACTGGCGCATGTGGACGAGGTGGATGCGCTGGCAGCGCGGTTGAATGCGGCCAACTGTATCGTGAAGCAGTCCGACGG
>JBKDAC010000474.1:0-6658 GCA_046316515.1 Sandaracinobacter sp.
GTCGGCGAGCGCCTTGGTGAGCTCGGTCTTGCCGACGCCCGTTGGCCCGAGGAACAGGAAGCTGCCCAGCGGGCGGTTCGGGTCCTGCAGGCCGGCCCGCGCGCGGCGGACGGCCTTTGACACCGCGCGCACCGCATCGGCCTGGCCGATCACGCGGCGGCCGAGTTCGGCTTCCATGTTGAGGAGCTTTTCGCGCTCGCCCTCCATCATGCGGGCGACGGGAATTCCGGTCCAGCGGGAGACGACGGCGGCGATGTCTTCCGAGGTGACTTCCTCGCGGACCATGGCTTCACCGCTGGCCTTTTCCGCCTCGACCAGTTGGGCTTCGAGCTGCGGGATCACGCCATAGGTGAGCTCGCCGGCGCGGGAGAAGTTGCCGTTGCGCTGTGCCTGATCGACCTCGAAGCGGGCCTGGTCGAGTTGCTCCTTGATGCGGGTGGCGCCTGCGAGCTTTTCCTTTTCGGCTTCCCAGCGCGCCGTCAGGTTGCCGGCTTCGAGCTCCAGCTCGGAAAGCTCGCCTTCCAGCGCTGCGAGGCGGCCGCGGGATGCCTCGTCTTTTTCCCTGGTGAGCGCTTCGCGCTCGATCTTCAGCTGGACGATACGGCGGTCGAGCGCCTCGATCTCCTCGGGCTTGCTCTCCACCTCCATGCGCAGGCGGGATGCCGCCTCGTCCATCAGGTCGATCGCCTTGTCGGGCAGGAAGCGGTCGGAAATGTAGCGGTTTGAAAGGGTTGCCGCCGACACCAGCGCGCTGTCGGTGATGCGCACGCCGTGGTGGAGTTCGTATTTTTCCTTCAGGCCACGCAGGATGGAAACCGTGTCCTCGACCGTCGGTTCGCCGACGAAGACCGGCTGGAAGCGGCGCTCGAGCGCAGCGTCCTTTTCCACATGCTTGCGATATTCATCGAGCGTGGTGGCGCCGATGACGTGCATTTCGCCGCGTGAGAGCGCGGGCTTCAGCAGGTTGGACGCGTCCATCGCGCCTTCGGATTTGCCGGCGCCGACGAGGGTGTGCATCTCGTCGATGAAAAGCACGATCTGGCCCTGGGCCGCCTTCACCTCGTCGACGACGGCTTTCAGCCGCTCCTCGAACTCGCCGCGATATTTGGCGCCTGCGATCAGCGCACCCATGTCGAGCGCCCAGAGCGACTTGTCCTTCAGGCCATCGGGCACATCGCCATTCTTGATGCGGATGGCCAGACCTTCGGCGATCGCGGTCTTGCCGACGCCGGGTTCGCCGATGAGGACGGGGTTGTTCTTGGTGCGGCGGGCGAGCACCTGGATGGTGCGGCGGATTTCCTCGTCGCGGCCGATCACGGGATCGAGCTTGCCGTCGCGTGCGGCTTGGGTGAGATCGCGGGCGTATTTCTTCAGCGCGTCATAGCTTTCCTCGGCTGAGGCCGAGTGGGCCGCGCGGCCCTTGCGCAGTTGCTCGATTGCCGCGTTCAGGGCCTGCGCGGTGACGCCGGCCTCCTTCAGCGCCTTGCCGGCCTCGGTTTCAGGGGCGAGCGCGATTGCGAGAAGCAGGCGTTCGACGGTGACAAAGCTGTCGCCGGCCTTGGTGGCGACCTGTTCGGCCTGGTCGAGCAGGCGGGCGACATCCTGGTCCCACTGGAGCTGAGCGCCGCTGCCGGAAACCTTGGGGAGCCGAGACACGGCGGTGTCGACCGCGACGCGGGCGGCTTGCGCATTGCCGCCGGCCGCTGTGATCAGGCCTGTTGCCATACCCTGGTCGTCGTCAAGGAGAGCCTTCAGCAGGTGGGCGCTGGTGACACGCTGGTGGGTTTCGCGCATCGCGATGGTCTGCGCTGCCTGCAGGAAGCCCTTGGCCCGGTCGGTGAATTTCTCGATGTTCATGCCCGCTTTTGCTCCTTATTCGTGCCTGTGAAGGCGATGTTCCATCGCCATCACAGGTTCGGCCTGACGGCCGGCGCGCAGTCGCGCTTGCGCCTCCCGTTGCCCGTGCCGGTCGCCGCAAGGCGATGGCACACATTTGATGTAGTGTGGCATTTCTGCCACACAAGCATGACCTCAGAAAAAATCGAGAGGTGGTTTGCCCCTTTCCGCCATGCTTGGCTTTGACCCAGTGCAAATGGGGAGAACGATGATGAAGGGCAACCGGATCTGCGAGATGCTTGGGATCGAGCGGCCGATCATCCAGGCGCCGATGGGGTGGATTGCGCGCTCGCAGCTGGCCTCGGCCGTATCGAACGCCGGCGGGCTGGGGATCATCGAGACGAGCTCGGGCGAGCTGGATGCCATTCGCGGCGAAATCGCGAAGATGCGGGAGCTGACGCACAAGCCGTTCGGGGTGAACATCGCCCAGGCCTTCGTGCGCGACCCCGACATCGTTCGCTTCATCATCGACCAGGGCGTGCGCTTCGTGACGACCTCGGCCGGGGATCCCAACAAATACTGTGCGGACCTGAAGGCGGCGGGTCTGACGGTGTTCCATGTGGTGCCCAACCTGGCGGGCGCGCTGAAGGCGCTGGAGGCGGGGGTCGACGGGCTGGTTGTGGAAGGGGGCGAGGGCGGCGGGTTCAAGAATGCGCGCGACGTTTCGTCGATGGTGCTGATCCCGCTAGTGCGCGCCCATACGGACAAGCCGATCGTGGCAGCGGGCGGCATGCTGTGCGGGCGGACGCTGGCGGCAGCCCTTGCGCTGGGGGCGGACGGGATCCAGCTGGGCACGCGGATGGTGAGCGCGGCGGAGAGCCCGGTGCACCAGAACTGGAAGGATGGAATCGTGGCCGCGAAGGAGACCGACACGGTGTTCCTGAACCGGCAGGGGCCTGGGCCGGCACTGCGGGCGCTCAGGACCGAGCGGACCACCAAGCTGGAGCTGGAGCCGCCGGCCAATATCTTCGGCGAGATGGCGCGGGCGAAGGAGCTCTACTTCGGGGGCGACATGGAGGCGGCGATCGCGCTGACGGGGCAGGTGGCCGGACGGATCGGCAGCGTGCGGCCGGTGAAGGAAATTCTGGACGGGATCATGGCCGAATATGCCGAGGCCGTACGGGCCTTGCCGGCGGCCTAGGCGCGCTTGCGGATCATCCAGCCGAAGACGGTGCCGCCCACGAGGCCGCCGAGGCTCATGACCAGGAGGCCGAGGCCGGTGCGGGCGCCCCCAAGCGGCGAGAAGCCGAAGGCGAGCTTCATCGCGACGAGGGCGAGCGTGACGGCAGCCCATCCGGCGAGCGGATAGGCAAAGGGCGCCAAAAGGCCGGCGCGGGGCTTCAGGAAGCCGCCGATCAGGAAGGCGATCAGGAGCGAACCCAGGAGGATCGGCCCCAGCGTCGGGAGCAGGCCGATGAAATCCCGGATCATCGCGCCGGCCCGGATGTGGATGGGAAGCTCTGTGCCCAGTGCGGCCAGCTCGGCCTGGACGAACAGGCTGTGCCCCAGGCTGACGAGCATCGTCGTCACCAGTGCCGCAACCAGCAGCGCAATCAGCCGCCGCCCCCAGCTTTTCATTGGCCCCAGCTTTTCATGGTCGCGTCTTTTCCTGCCCTGCTTGTCCCCCGGCGGGTGTGCGGCTAGCCTAGCCGGGAAATTCGGCTTCGGGGAGAGACAAATGCGGCGTCCGTTCACTGCGCTGGGGGCCCTGCTGGTCGCGGGCCTGATTGCGGCGGCCGGGCATGCCCAGGCACTGGTGAAGCCGAGCGCGCCGGTGTTGAAGACCGAGGTGATCGCCGCCGGGCTGAACCACCCATGGGGCATTGCTTTCCTGCCGGGCGGCGGGGTGCTGGTGACGGAGCGCAATGGCGGGCTCAGGCGGATCGAGAATGGCCGGGTGACCCGGGTGACGGGCGTGCCCAGGGTGTTCAACGAAGGGCAAGGCGGGCTTTTCGACGTGCTGGCCCACCCGGATTTCCAGCAGAATGGGCTGATCTATCTGTCCTATGCGCACGGCACCAACGCCGCCAACGGCACGCGCATCGCGCGGGCGAAGCTGGTGGGGGATAGCCTTCTGGAGGTGACGCCCATCTATACAGCGACGCCGCTGAAGCGCGGGCCGGTGCACTTCGGTGGGCGGATGGTGCTGCTGCCCGACCGGACCATCCTTCTGACGACGGGCGACGGGTTCGATTTCCGCGAGCAGGCGCAGCGGCTGGACAGCCCACTGGGCAAGGTGATGCGGTTGACGCTGGACGGCAAGGTGCCGGTGGGGAACCCCTTTTCGAGCGTGCCCACGGCGCAGGGCGCGATCTGGACGCGGGGGCACCGCAACCCGCAGGGGCTGGCCTTCGATCCGGTGCGCAACCAGGTGTTCGAGCATGAGCATGGGCCGAAGGGCGGCGACGAGGTGAATGTGATCCGCGCCGGCGACAATTATGGCTGGCCGGTTGCCACCAAGGGGCTGGATTATTCCGGGGCCACCATTTCGCCCTATCGGACCTACAAGGGGATGACTGATGGGCTGGTGGTGTGGGTACCGTCGATCGCGCCCTCGGGGCTTGCTGTCTATCGCGGCGCCATGTTCCCGGAATGGAATGGCGACCTGCTGCTGGGTGCGCTGGTCGATCGGGAGCTTCGCCGTGTGCGGCTGTCGCCGGATGGCCGGGTGCTGGGGCAGGAAAGCCTGCTGAAATCTCTGGGAGAGCGGATCCGTGACGTGCGGGTCGCGCCCGATGGCAGCGTCTGGGTGACGACCGATGATCCGGCCGGAAAGGTGCTGCGTATCAGTCGCTAGGGCGTGTGGGCCCGGCCTCGGGGTCGGCGCCGTCAGGCATGGGGGTCGCCGCATCGCCCATCGACGTGGCAACTGCCGCCACGAAATCCCCGCCGGCGTCGCTCGCCACCAGAAGGCGCAGGAACTGGCGAAGTGCCTTCAGCCGGCGTTCCTTGTCGAATGTGAAGGCGTGCGGCCAGGTGACGGCTTCGGACACCAAGCGCACGACGTCGCGGACCAGCTGGAAATCGTGCGGCGCGATCATGTGCTGGGGCAGAGAGTGAAACGTCGCCCGAACGCGCATCGTTTCGAAATAGGCGACCGCCGGCGCCACGACGGCGGCGAGTTCTGGATCGGTTCGGGCGGCCATGACCAGCTCTTGGAAGGCCAGATGTTCGGGCAGAACCGCATGGTCTAGTGTGATGTCGACGGCTGCCAGCCGGATGGCGATTCGGTCGTCGCCGTGGCGGGCGGTCGCTTCCGCCATGGCGGCCTGGAACAGCTCTATCCGGCGGCGGGCGAGGAACTGGATGGTGGCGTTCAGAAGCTCCTGACGGGAGCCGAAATGGTAGAGCATGGCCGGGCGGGTGAGCCCGGCGCCTTCGGCTACGGCTGCAGTGCTGAATTTGGCATAGCCCACATTCGCAAGCAGATCGCGCGCGGCATCGAGGATGCGCCGCCGCGTGGTGCGGCTCTTTTCCAGCTCCTTGCCTGTGACCGCAGTCGGGTCTGGGACAGAGGGGACATCATCTTGGGACGCATGACCCATGCTATCAGATCCGTATTTCAGCCGATTGCCGACATCGGCGCAAGATGTGATCCGGCAGCTGCCCGTTTGAGGCCGCTGGAGTTCCAGGCGAACACCGGCATGCCGTCCCGCCCTAGGGCGATAAGGCCGCCGTCCCCGCCAAGCGCGGCGACCTTGCCGAGCATGGCATCGGCCGCCTTCCCCGGGGTCATCCCGGCATAGCGGATCCGCGCCGCGACATCGCCAGCGCCGCCGGCGAGGATGAAGTGTTCGCCGACGCCGGTGCAGCTGATCGCGATATCGGCGTCTGCCCAGATGCCGGCGCCGGGGATCGGCGTATCGCACACCCGGCCGGGCCGCTTGCCGAACAGGCCGCCTGTGGAGGTGGCCGCGGCAAGGCGGCCGGCGCGATCGAGCGCAACGGCGCCCACCGTGCCGTGGCCCAGCGCGTCGGCTGGGACTTCGAGTTCCTCGGGCTTGACCCCTACGGCCAGGCGGAAGAGATCCCTGTCCTCCCCGATGGCAGGAAGGCCGGCTTCGCGGGCGAACGCCGTTGCGCCTTCGCCGGTCACCAGGACTTGGGGCGTTCGCTCCATCACTGCGCGGGCGGCGTTGATGGGGCTTCGGACATCCTGGACGGCGGCCACGGCCCCGGCGCGCGGGATGCTGCCGTCCATGATGGCGGCGTCGAATTCCACCACGCCGGCGCGGTTGGGGGCGGAGCCGCGCCCGGCGACGTAGAGGCCCGATTCCTCCATCCGGGCGACAGCCCATTCGACGGTGTCGAGCGCGGTGGCGCCTGCTGCCAGCCGGTCTGCGCCTTGTTCCACGAGCAGGAGCAGGTGCGCCTCGACCTGGGCATAGTCACGCGCCGGGTTCACGCCGGCACCGCCGTGCAGAAGAATGGTCCAGCGGCCCATCACTGGCTGGCCCCGCTGATCGAGACGGCGAAGGGCTGGACCGTGAAGGCGATTCCGGACACCGACTGGCGGCCCTGATGCTGCCAGGCGGCGGCCCCGGCCGCGCGTTCGAAGCGGAACAAGACGCCGGCGTCGCCGCGCAGGCTGGGGCGATCCAGCCGGGAGAGGGGCTGGGCGCCGAACAGGCTGTCGGCAAGAAGAGATGCGACATCCGGTTCGGGGACCGCCATACCGCCGCTGTGCTGTTGCACGCGGGGCTGGTCCTCGTCGGGATCGCCCGGCCTTTGCCTTGCGCCGGCCGCCGGGGCAACATCGAGC
>JBKDAC010000475.1:0-5058 GCA_046316515.1 Sandaracinobacter sp.
GGCGGATATGGTGCGCTCCATCCCGGTTCATCATCAGCGTGACCGAAACGAGGAATACCAGCGCGGCAACATCGAAGCCGACCATGATCGCCGGAGCCGGGCCCAGCAGCCGCCAGCCAAGCGCGGCAGCAAAACCGAACAGCATGAAGAAGACGACGAAGCGCGGGTGGGCGACCATGCCTCTACCTGCCACCAGCGGGCGGCAAAAAGAAGCCACCCCTTGCGAAGCGCGAAGGGCGGGGCCATTCTTGGAGGCGAGAGAGGCCACAGGGGGTGCAGGGTCGGCGGGATTCGCCTGGGCTGGCGTTGTCTCCCGCAGTCGCCAGAAGGAAGACATGTCGCAGGAAACCAAGCTGAAGCTCGAAGCGCCCGAACCTGTTGCCGTGGTGGCGCCCGAGGCAGCCGCGGGGCTCGTGCCCCTGTCCGACACCCAGAAGACCGAGCTGGAAAAGCGGGTCGACGGGTTCATCGGCGCGCTCGTCGCGCAGGATGCGAACAGCCCCGAGTTCGGCAAGCATGTCGACCGGCTGGCAAACCTTGGCCAGCAGCAGATCGCGGAAGCCGCCGGCCAATCGAACCGCTTCCTCGATCGGCCCGTCCGCGCGATGGACAAGGACAATGGCATCGGCACCGACCTGACATCGCTCAGGCGCACCGTCGAGGACCTCGACCCCTCGAAGCGGGGCAGCCTCACAACGCGCAAGAAGATCTTCGGGGTGATCCCCTGGGGAGACCGGGCGCGCGACTATTTCGACAGCTACAAGTCGGCCCAGGGGCACATCAGCACCATCCTGCAGAGCCTGGCCAACGGCAAGGACGAGCTGCTGCGCGACAACGCCGCCATCGATACCGAGCGCAAGGCGCTGTGGGAGGCAATGGGTAAGCTGGAACAGATGATCCACATGTCGAAGCTGCTGGATGGGCGGCTGGAAGCGGCGGCGATCGAGCTCGACACCAGCGATCCGGCAAAGGCCAAGGCGATCCGGGAAACCGCGCTGTTCTACACCCGCCAGCGCACCACCGATCTGCTGACCCAGATGGCCGTTTCCGTGCAGGGCTATCTGGCGCTCGATCTCGTCAAGAAGAACAATATCGAGCTGCTGAAGGGCGTGGACCGGGCCAGCACTACCACAGTCTCTGCGCTGCGGACGGCCGTGACGGTCGCCCAGGCGCTGACAGGGCAGAAACTGGTGCTGGACCAGATCACCGCGCTCAACACCACCACCGCGAACGTGATCGACGCCACGGGGCAGATGCTGCGCGTGCAGACGGCCGAAATCCACAAGCAGGCCGCCGGTTCCACCATTCCGGTCGAAACGCTGAAGCAGGCGTTCCAGAACATCTACCAGACGATGGACTCGATCGACACTTTCAAGCTGCAGGCGTTGGAATCGATGAAGACGACCGTTACCACGCTGTCGGGCGAGGTCGAGAAGTCGAAGGGCTATATCGCCCGGGCCGAGGGCATGGCGCAGATCGAGGGGAAGACGCGCGCAGCCGAGCCGCTGACCCCCATCGAGGGTTGAGGGGCTGACGATGTTGCCGGAAACCCGGGATGCGCTTGCCCGCTACGACGAGTGGCTGGCGCGGACGATGAAATCGCCCGATGCGCTGGGCGCGCAGACCAAGCGGCTGAAGCGTGGCGCGCAAGAAGCCGGACGGCGCATGCGCAACATGGCGCTCGGCGTGTTCCTCGTGCTGCTGGGGGCCATCCTCTACGGCACCTTTGTCGCGCCGCTGGGCTTTGCGGGCGTGGTGGCGACCGCCATGCTGGCCATGTGCATGATGATCCTGATGGGCAGCCTGTCGACTTCGCGCCGGGCCGCACCAAAGCTGGAAGCACTGCCGCAGGCACCGCTTGCCGCCCTTCCGCAGCAGGTGGAAGGCTGGCTTGAGGCGCAGCGCCCCGCGCTGCCGGCGCCCGCCGCCCGCGAGGTCGACCGGATCATGGCTCAGCTCGACCGACTGGCCCCCGAGCTGGTGCGGATGGACCCTGCAACGCCAGAGGCCGACGATGCCCGCCGGCTGCTCTCCGATCATCTCCCCCGCCTGGTGAAAAGCTATGCCGAGGTACCGGTCACCCATCGCACCTCTGCCGAGGCGCAGGCCCATTTCCGTGACGGCCTGAAGGTGGTAGGCGCCGAGATCGACCGGCTGACATCCGATCTCGCCCGCGAACGGCTGAAGGCGCTGGAGACCGAGGGGCGCTTCCTCGAAAGCCGTTACGGCGCGAAAAAGGATTGACTGTCACCACTCTCAGTTGCGCAGGCGACGCCCCACGGGCTTTGTGACCCCAACCGAGCAAGGGAGCACAACATGGATCTGGGACTGAAGGGACTTAAGGTTATCCTCAGCGGCGGAAGCCGCGGGACTGGGCGGGCCGTGCTGGAGCTGATGGCGGCCGAAGGCGCCGATGTGGGCTTCTTCTCGCGCAACCCCGACCAGATTGCCGAGGCCGTGAAGAGCCTGTCGCGCCACGGCGGCAAGGTTGTCGGCAAGCAGGGCGACCTAACCGACATGGAGGGCTATCCGGCGCTGCTGACAGGTATCGCAGACGAACTCGGCGGCTGCGACATCTTCATCCCATCGGCCAGCGCATCGGGCTCCGGCCTCGCGACCGACTGGGACGCCTGTTACAAGATGGACATCCTGGGCACCGTGCGCGGCTGCGAGGCGATGCACCCTTATTTGCAGGCCTCAAAGGCCGGCGCGGTGGTCATCGTGGCCAGCACGGCCGCGACCGAGACCTTCTTCGCCCCTAACGCCTTCAATTCGATCAAGGCCGCGCTGCTCACCTATTCGAAGCAGCTGGGTCAGGCCTGGGGGCCAGAGGGCATCCGCGTGAACGCAGTTTCGCCAGGGCCGGTGTGGTTCAAGGGCGGCAACTGGGACGGCGTGAAGCAGGGCGCGCCCGACGTCTACAAGATGGTGGAGGGCACCACGGCGC
Organism: Sandaracinobacter sp.; assembly: GCA_046316515.1. Classification (GTDB taxonomy): domain Bacteria; phylum Pseudomonadota; class Alphaproteobacteria; order Sphingomonadales; family Sphingomonadaceae; genus Sandaracinobacteroides. The sequence goes on from JBKDAC010000475.1 coordinate 2,948, forward strand.
TCAAGCGCATGGGCGAGGTGACCGACGTCGCCAACGCCATCGCCTTCCTCGCCAGCCCGGCCGCCAGCTGGATCACAGGCACCAACCTGATCGTCGACGGCGGCTACACCAAGCGGGTGCAGTTCTAGGCTTATCGGCATTCAGGATTCACTTATGGTTTGAGGTGTGATTCATTGGTTTCCGCGATTTGCGGAGCGTGTGATGGGTATCAAGCGGTACGAGGTGAGCGAAGCACAACAGCTCGATTTTCCGTGCGCACGCCCAAGCCGCCACCGGCCAAAAAGGGGGGGCTGCAATCAGGCTCTGGGGCGCTCCCCAGGCGGACTGACCAGCAAGTGGTACATCGCCGTCGACAGCTTCGGCCGGCCAGTGCGCTTCATTCTCACCGGCGGCAACGCCAGCGATGCCAGCTTCGCCATCCCGTTGGTCATCGGCCTCCAGGCCCGCCATGTCATCGCGGATAAAGCCTATGATGGACACGCCATCCTGAAAACAGCGGCGCCCGCCCGATCATTCCCAAACGCACCTGTATGCCCAGACAGCGCGCCTTCGACCCCGCCATCTACAAACTGCGAAATCGCATCGAACGAACCATCGGCAAGCTTAAGCAGCTCAGGCGCATCGCAACCAGATACGACCGCATCACCGAAAACTACCTCGCAAGCCTATACCTCGCCGCCCTCCGCTTCTGGTTCTGAATGTCGATTCAACCTAACACTACTTTGGCAGAAGCGCATTTTTAGGATTCCCAAGAGTCGCTTCCGGTGATTCATATGGTGCCAGCTTGTGGAGGCTGGCAATGGCGGACGATTGGCGGGACGAGCTTGCGGATTGGCTTCGTCCCTTTGTGGCAGGGCTGGGTGATCGACGCCGTGCCCGGATGTGCCCGGCTTACATTGAGGGACTGATCGGCCCCGGAGATCGCAAGAGCGTGCAACCGATGGCGATGCGCTCGTTGGGGATTGGCTATGACCAACTGCATCATTTTATCGGCGGCGCCCTTTGGGACAGTGCACCATTGGAGAAGGAGCTGTGCCGACGGGCCGACGCCCTCGTGGGTGGCAGCGATGCCTGGCTGATCATCGACGACACGGCCTTGCCCAAGAAGGGTCGCGCTTCCGTTGGCGTGGCACCGCAGTATGCGTCGGCACTTGGCAAGAACGCCAACTGCCAGACCCTTGTGTCGGTGACGCTGGCATCGCGCGAAGTGCCCGTGATGATCGGCTTGAAGCTGTTCCTGCCCGAGAGCTGGACCAGTGATGCCGTGCGTATGGATCGCGCCAAGGTGCCTGAAGATGCGCGTGCCTATCGTACCAAGCCCGAGATCGCATTGGCCGAGATCGACCGCGTGCGCGGCGCCGGCGTGCGCTTCGGCGGCGTGTTGGCCGACGCCGGCTATGGCCTGTCTGGCCCGTTCCGGCAGGCACTCACCGAGCGCGGACTGACCTGGGCCGTAGGGATCCCGCACACGCAGAAGGTCTACCCGGCCGATGTTGCCCTGATCTTCCCGGTCGCTGGCCGAGGGCGGCCCCGCAAGAACCATGTACCTGATGCTCCTTCGCGCTCTGCGCAGGCAACGCTCGAGACCGCCAAGTGGCAGACCGTGAGTTGGCGTCGCGGCACGAAGGGCAAGCTTGCCGCCAGGTTCGCTGCCATGCGCGTCCGCATTGCCGACGGCCCGCCGCAGCGCATTGGTCATCTCGGGCAACAGCATATGCCCGGCGAGGAGGTCTGGCTGGTTGGCGAGCATCGCTCCACGGGAGAACGCAAATACTACCTCAGCAATCTGCCCGCCGACACACCGCTCAAGAAGCTGGCCGGTGCCATCAAGGCCCGCTGGGTGTGCGAACAGGCCCACCAGCAACTGAAGGAAGAACTCGGCCTCGATCACTTCGAGGGTCGATCATGGCAAGGCCTCCATCGACACGCGTTGATGACCATGATCGCGTTCGCCTTCCTCCAAGCCCGCCGCCTCAAAGCCGCGGGACGGAAAAAAAAGGACGCCAGCCCCACCGCCGCAACCGAGCCTGCCAGCCATCCGGCAGGCAATAGTCCTCCAGCTCAGTCAGCCACCACCAACGTGCCCACACTGCCGTAAACGGTGGCAAAAA
>JBKDAC010000476.1:0-5930 GCA_046316515.1 Sandaracinobacter sp.
ACGGGTCGCCGCTCGCCTCGGGGATAAGCCCGGCGGCCCCCGCGCTGTCGACTCCGCCCGCAAGCCCGCAGATCACCCGGCCACTGCCCACCTGGGCGCGGATCTCGGCGATCTTGGTCTCGCGGAAGCTCGCCATGCTCCACACCGGCCCCGCGCCCGCGACCCTCAGGACGAAATTCTCGATCAGCGCACGGCCGTCAGGGGTGTGCACGACCTCGGGGTGGAACTGCACACCATAGAGCGCGCGCCCCTCGTCCGCCACAAAGGCAAACGGCGCCCCATCGGACTTCGCAACCACCTCGAAGCCGGGTGGAAGCTGGTCCACATGGTCGCCGTGGCTCATCCAAACCAGGTGCCGGGCGCCACCGTCCCACACGCCGTCGAACAGCCGGCAGGGCGCCACCACCTGCACCTCGGCGCGCCCGAATTCCCGGGTGTGCCCCTTCGTCACCCGCCCGCCCAGCGCCTGCACCATGGCCTGCTGCCCATAGCAGATGCCCAGCACAGGGACGCCGACCGCCAGCACCTCCGGCGGCAGCACGGGGCTTTCCGCCTCGGTCACGCTGGCGGGACCACCCGACAGGATGATGGCCTTGGGATGCAGGCGTTCGAGCGCCGCCTTTGCCGCGTGGAATGGCACCACCTCGCAATAGACATGCGCCTCGCGGACCCGACGGGCGATGAGCTGGGTAACCTGGCTCCCGAAGTCGAGGATCAGGACGGTGTTGGCTCGGGCTTCGGCAGAGACTGACATGGCGAGGCCATAAGGGCAGAATCAGCCGAGCGCCAGAGCAGGCGATTTCGCGGGATCAGCCCTCTGCCGGCGAGGCCGTGATCTGCGCCAGGATGGTCCGCCACTGGTCGTCCAGCGGGCGCGGACGGCGCCCTTCGCGCTGCACATAAACATGCACGAAGAAGCCCTCGGCGGCCGGCTCGGAAATGCCCTTCACGAACAGGCCGATGTCATAGCGCACCGATGTGGTGCCGATTCGGCTGACGGCGATGCCGGCCTGCACCTCCTGGGGAAAGGCAACAGGGCGGGCATAGGTGCAGCCGGTTTCCACCACCAGGCCGATGATCGGGCCGCGTTCGATGTCCAGCAGGCCCTGCTCCACAAGCCAGGCGTTCACGGCAGTGTCGAAGAAGCTGTAGTAGACCACGTTGTTCACATGGCCATAGACGTCATTGTCCATCCAGCGCGTGGCGATCGGCCGCCATGCCTTGTAATGCCGCCGCCGTCTCAGCGCGCGCTTGTCCGCCATTGCAACCCCCGTCAGTCTTTTTGCCAAGCCTGTAGGTAGAGCCCTAGCGCATCGGCCTCGCCGATGGGAACAGGGTTATTGATCAGAAGCCGCTGCTGCTTCATCGCCTCGGTGGCCAGCAGGGGCAACTGATCACGGCCAATCCCCAGCGCCTTCAACTCCAGTGGAAGCCCGGTCGCAAGCATCAGCGCCTCCAGGGCCGCAATGAAGCCCTCCGCACCGCCATCCGCCCCGATCACAGCACCCAGTTCGGCATACAGCTCCGCGGCGCCCGGCAGATTGTGCCGCAGAACCTGTCGCAGCATCAGCGCATTGCTGTGTCCATGCGGCACATGGAAATGCCCCCCCAGCGGATAGGCGAGCGCGTGCACGCCGCCAACGGGCGCATTGGCAAAGGCAACCCCCGCCAGGTGGCTGCCCAGCAGCAGGGCACCGCGTGCCTGCAGGTCTTCGGGCACCTCGCACGCCTGCAGCAGATAGCCCGTCAGCAGACGAAGCGCCTCACGCGCCAGCGCATCCGACAACGGATTCTTCAACCGGGCCGAAGTATAGGCCTCGATCGCATGCACCATCGCATCGATCCCGGTCGCTGCCGTCACATAACGCAGCAGCCCGACGGTCAGCCCCGGGTCGAGGCAGGCGATATCGGCGATCAACGGGTCGGCGACCACGCCCTTTTTCTCGGTATCGCCCACCGTCACGATCGAAATGGGGGTCGCCTCGGATCCCGTGCCAGCCGTCGTCGGAACCAGCGCCAGCGGCAGGCGGCTGCCCTTTGCCATGCCCACCCCATAGATGGCGTCCAGGCTGTCGCCGCTGCCGATCAGATAGGCCGCGAGCTTTGCCACATCCATCGGCGACCCGCCGCCGAAGCCGACGACCGAGGTGCAGCCCCCTGCCCTGCCCGCCTCGGCACAGGCCAAAACGGTCTTAGCCGACGGGGCCGCCTCCACGGAATCGACGATCACCATATCGTGACCCGCCTTGCGCCAGGCGGCCAGCACGGCGCGCGGCAGGCCCATGCCCAGCAGGGCCGCGTCGGTCACGAAAAGAACAGGCCCGGCGGGCAGATGGTCTGCCAGCCGGGCCGCAATTCCCGGCCCCGCAATCACGCGAGGGCCATAATGGAAGCTGAATTCGGTCGCCATGCGCGCGGTCTTACCCGCGCAGGCGGCCGGCGTTAAGCCGCTTCTGCCTCGTCCGTCAGCACCGGGCCCGAATCCTGGCCCTTGGCGCTCACGTCGCGGTCGACGAACTCGACCACGGCCATCGGCGCCTGGTCCGACGCGCGAAAGCCCGCCTTCAGCACGCGAACATAGCCACCCGGGCGGTCGGCATAACGCACGGCCAGCACGTCGAACAGCTTCTTCAATTGCGCATCGTCCTGCAGGCGCGCATCGGCCAGGCGACGGTTGGAAAGGCCGCCCTTCTTCGCGAGCGTCACCAGCTTTTCGACATAGGGGCGAAGCTCCTTCGCCTTCGGCAGCGTGGTCGTGATCTGCTCATGCTTGATGAGCGAAGCCGACATATTCTTCAGCATGGCCATCCGGTGTTCGGTGGTCCGGCCAAGCTTGCGATGGGCTACCTTGTGGCGCATTTTTCAGTCTCCGTTCGTAAGGGGGCCGTGCCGTTATCCCATCGAAACAGGTTCGATGGGGCCCGGTCAGGTACCCCGATCCAGGCCCGAACCCCGGGCCCACGGGCATCAGAATTCTTGCTCGAGCTTCTTGGCAAGGTCCTCGATATTCTCCGGCGGCCAACCGGGGATATCCATGCCCAGCCGCAGGCCCATCGAGGCCAGCACTTCCTTAATCTCGTTCAGGCTCTTCCGGCCGAAGTTCGGGGTCCGCAGCATTTCCGGCTCGCTCTTCTGCACCAGGTCGCCGATGTAGATGATATTGTCGTTCTTCAGGCAGTTGGCCGAACGGACGCTCAGTTCCAGCTCGTCCACCTTCTTCAGAAGGTTGCGGTTCATCATCACGTCGGTGGGCGCGTCTTCCACGGCGCCGGCCACAGGGGCCGCAGCGACCGGGCGTTGGGCCGGCTCTTCGAAGTTGATGAACAGCTGCAGCTGGTCCTGCAGGATGCGCGCGGCATAGCCCACCGCATCTTCCGGCGCGACCGAACCGTCGGTCTCGACCGTGAGGGTCAGCTTGTCATAGTCCAGATCCTGGCCGACCCGGGTGGGTTCCACCTTATAGGCAACCTGGCGCACGGGCGAATAGATCGCGTCCACCGGGATCAGCCCGATCGGCGCATCGGCCGGCCGGTTCATGGCGGCGGGCACATAGCCCTTCCCCGTCGACACGGTCAGTTCAATGTTGAAGGTCGCGCCATCGTCCAGCGTGCAGATCACGAGATCGGGGTTGGCGATCTCGATGTCACCCGACACGGCGATCTGGCCGGCGGTCACTTCGCCGGGGCCCGAGGCCGACAGCGCAAGCCGCTTCACCTGGTCGCCCTGCATCTTCACGACGATCTGCTTCACGTTCAGGACGATATCGGTCACATCCTCGCGCACGCCGGGCAGCGACGAGAATTCGTGCAGCGCACCGTCGATCTTGATCGCTGTCACTGCCGCGCCCTGCAGGCTCGACAGCAGCACGCGCCGCAGCGCGTTGCCAAGGGTCAGGCCGAAACCGCGCTCAAGCGGTTCTGCCACGAACACCTTCTTTGCCGAGGTCCCGCCGGCCTTCACGTCCAGCGCGTTCGGCTTCTTCAGTTCCTGCCAGTTCTTTGCATAGGCTGCAGACACGTGTTTTCCACCTTCGCCTGTCACGAGACCGCCCGTCGACGGCCCCGCATGTGTTTCGTGCCCCTCAGGCGCCCACCCGCTCCCGTCGGAGACATGGGGCGCAGCCGTCCGGTGGCGGGGACCGCCGGACGGTCAAACCAGTATCAGACCCGGCGGCGCTTCGGCGGCCGGACCCCGTTGTGCGGGATCGACGTGACGTCGCGGATCGAGGTAATCTGGAAACCGACGGCCTGCAGCGCACGAAGCGCGGATTCACGGCCCGAACCGGGCCCCTTCACCTCAACTTCGAGCGTGCGGACGCCATGCTCGGCAGCCTTCTTGCCCGCGTCCTCGGCGGCCACCTGCGCGGCATAGGGCGTGGACTTGCGGCTGCCCTTGAAGCCCATCGTGCCGGCCGACGACCAGGCAATCGCATTGCCCTGCGCGTCCGTGATGGTGATCATGGTGTTGTTGAAGCTGGCGTTCACATGCGCGACGCCGGCCGTGATGTTCTTGCGCTCACGGCGCTTCAGCCTTTCGGGTGCGCGTCCCATTACTTCTTCTTCCCTGCGATCGGCTTGGCCTTGCCCTTGCGGGTGCGGGCGTTCGTGTGGGTGCGCTGGCCGCGAACGGGCAGGCCCTTGCGGTGACGGAGGCCGCGATAGCAGGCCAGGTCCATCAGACGCTTGATGTTCATCGCGGTCTCGCGGCGAAGGTCACCCTCCACCATGTAATCGCGGTCAATCGTCTCGCGGATCGACAACACGTCGGCGTCGGTCAGATCCTGCACCCGGCGCTCGGGCGGGAAACCCAGCTTCGTTGCGATTTCCTTGGCCCGCGTGCGGCCGATTCCGTGAATATAGGTCAGCGCGATTTCCACGCGCTTGTTGGTGGGGATATTCACCCCTGCAATACGTGCCACAAACTGCTCCTGCTCCACGGGGTGCCTTGGGCGGGGCCCCCATCTCTGTGCGTCGCCGTATTGCCCGGATACGAAAGGTGCCAACTGCGAACGGGCCAACCGGACTGGTCCGGGGCTGCAGCACGATACGCTCGGGAATCGGAAGCGCCGTGGCTATAAGCCGCGGGGCCTCCTGTCAAGCTGCGCAGGCGAATATTTCCGGCCTGTCAAGAGGCCCCTGGAACGTAGCCCGTCGAAAGGCAGTTTCACCCGCCCCGGCGGATTCGCTGTCAGGCCCGATCCAGGACCCCTGCAATCGCCGCCTCGACTGCCTCCATCGATGCCATTCCGTCCACCGCCTCCACCAGGCCGCGGGCGGCATAGATGGGCAGGATCGGCGCTGTCTTCGCGCGATATTCGGCCATGCGCGTGCGAACCGTCTCGGCATTGTCGTCGGGCCGGCGCTTGAACTCGGTGCCGCCGCAGCGATCGCACACGCCGTCCTTCGCCGGCAGCTTGTAGCGATCATGATAGCCTTCACCGCAATTGGCGCAGGTGAAGCGGCCGGTAATGCGATCAACCAGCGCTTCTTCGTCCACCACCAGCTCGATCACATGGTGCAGCGCGCGGCCACGCGCAGCCAGAAGCGCGTCCAGGCTTGCGGCCTGCGGCGCCGTCCGGGGATAACCGTCGAAGATCACGCCCGCCTGCGCCGGCAACGTGTCCAGCGCCTCGCCGATCAGGCCCGAGACGATCTCGTCCGAGACAAGCTCGCCGCGTTCCATCAGCCCTTTGGCCACCAGCCCCATCGGCGTCCCGGCCTTCACGGCCGCGCGCAGCATGTCACCGGTCGACAGCTGGACCATACCGCGATCGGCAACCAGCTTGGCCGCCTGCGTGCCCTTGCCGGCACCCGGGGGGCCAAGCAGGATGATGTTGGTGCCCTTCACCCCTGCCATTGCAGCCCCCCGATATCGCTCAACGGCGACCTCCCGTCCTCAGTTTGGATTTCTTGATCAGGCCTTCATACTGG